>CACZZB010000020.1 GCA_902785555.1 uncultured Ruminococcus sp. | reverse complement strand
ATACGGGCATTGCCGACATACCTGCCACTGTTGCTGCTGCGAGTGCGAGTGTCAGGACTTTGACTAAATTCTTTTTCATTTTCATTGCTCCAATCTTTTATTTTTTTGATATTTCAAATAAATTTATATGCATATTATATCACCGAAATTATATAAATGTCAAGTAAAATGTATATTTTTTTTGTTATATTTCACAATAATTATATGATAAATTTATACAAAAAATATGATTTTTTCAAACAATAAATTTGCAATAACGTATAATTATATGCTAAAATATTTCTATAATAAAAAAAGGAGATATATCTATGGAAAAAATTGTATCAATAAAACGTTTTATATGCGGATATGAAGAATACAGATTTGCGGAACTTTATGAGGGCGGAAATTTAAAGACCGAAAAGCTGCCGATAAAATATACTGATAAATACGGGATGTTCCAATATGATGAAAAAAAATCCCATCTTATATTCAAAATATCTTTCAAAACATCGAGTGAGCTTTGACAAAAAGGATACTGTAACAGAGCACCTGTCAAGGGATAATATGGACCCGCTCTGCATAAAAAAAGTTCTTCTGACCCACGCAAATGCGGAATGTTGCGGAGCATTGCCGCTGCTGCCGAAGTATGAGCTGATGTCAACGGCACAGCTTTTGTGTGTGCTGAAATTCGATAACGACTCCGACCATATCTTAAAAAGCACACTTCCGCCGGATAATATTCCCATCAAGGCTTTCAATGTTTTTAAAGGAACGAGCGTTTTAAAAAAATACTTCAAATTTGTATATGACGTTTTGGGTGACGGTTCAATATTAGCCGTAGACATAAGCGGAGCGGCAAATTCAATGACAGGATATTTTATCACTGAAAAAAATATATTTTTCGGTGCGGATGCCATGACAGACGAGAGATTCTTTGATGACAATATAAAACCGACAGACAAACTGCTTTTGATGCAGTATGATTCGGAAGATTATATGAACGTCAGGAATATCCTCAAAAAGATACATACAGAAAATCCCGATATAAAATTTGTTTTTTCACATTCAAAAGAATTCTGATAAAAATTATCCCGTACAGCCGAAAACTGTACGGGACATTTTTTGAAAAAATCAGCTTATCAATCTGAGACCGCCTATGAACGGAATATCTTTTGCCTTGCCCTGTTTGATATTTTTAATCGAGCAATATATCATAAATATAGGTATCGCATAGCATATAGCAAAGAAAATAACACTTGCAATCCAGCCGCCGAAGGTAAGATAATGATTAACGGGGTCAACACAGGCATTGCATACAATAACACCGGTAATGATGGAATAGAATAATGTACTCGGAATCATCGCAATAAGCGTAAGTAAACCCTGATTGCCGTAATATCTTGCGAAACGTGAATAATCTTTCATTATAAAAGGATACCAGAAAGTTATGCCGAAACAAGCTATCAAAGCATTTTTCTGATTCTTGGAAATATCATTCTTGTCAAATTCATGGGTATGATTTTTGGTATTCTGGAACATATCCAAAAATCCCTTGATATTTTTAGGCATTTCCTTTTTCTCAGGCTCTGTGGGCTGTTCAGGTTCTTTTTTCTCGAAAACAAAGTTCTTGGAAACCTCATAGGGATTTTCTTTCGGTTCTTCGGGTTCTTCGGGTTCTTCGGGTTCTTTAGGTTCTTTCGATACTTCCGGCTCATTGTTATCTGTTTCGGTTTCATTCTGAATTTCATTTTGTTCTTCTGCAACAGGCTGTTCAATTACAGGCTGTTCAGGCTGTTGTTCCTGTTCTGCCGGCTGTTCATTGACAATTTCTTCAACAGGCTGCTGTTGATATTGGGGCTGCTGCTCATAGTCATTCTGATACTGTTGAAACTGCTGTTGATACTGCGGCTGTTGCTCATAGTCATTTTGATATGGCTGTTGGTACTGCGGTTGTTGGTTATAATCATTCTGATATGGCTGTTGATACTGCGGCTGCTGATTGTAGTTATTTTGATAAGGCTGCTGATACTGCGGCTGTTGATTGTAGTCGTTCTGATATGGCTGCTGATACTGCGGCTGTTGATTGTAGTCATTCTGATATGGCTGCTGATACTGCGGCTGTTGATTGTAGTTATTCTGATAAGGCTGCTGATACTGCGGCTGTTGATTGTAATCGTTCTGATAAGGCTGCTGATACTGTGGCTGCTGATTGTAGTCATTTTGATATGGCTGTTCATATTGGTCGAACTGTTGCTGCTGACCGTAATCCGAATAGAATTCATCATTACCACAGGTATCACAATATTCTGCATCATCAGGAACGGCTGATTTACAAACCGGGCAAATCTTCATAAAACATTCCTCCTCTTATATTTAGAAAAAATATTATAAAATCATTTTTAGTTACTGACATAATTATATTATATTTTTCAGTATATTGTCAATATCAATAGCCGAAAATTTAAAAAAAGCAACCGAAATACGGCTGCTTTTTTATTATCTCCATCGACCGAGAAATTTTTTAGGCTTGTGTATAACAGGGTCATCAAAGTAATTATTATTAAAAATATCGTAGCTGTTTTTTATGAGCCATTCCTTATATTGCGAGCCAAGCTTTTTTTCCACCAATTTGTAAGCGTCCATTGTATCGGGCGGTCTTTTTTGAATGGAATGGGCATCACTGCTTATGATATGTGCAAGCTCCCAATTGATGTATTGAAGTGGGCTGACACCTTTTATGCTGACATTGCCTGTCACTGCCGAAGCATTGACCTGAGCGATACAGCCCATTGAAACAAGGTCATACAACTTGATAGGGTCATCCGTAAAATATTCATATCTTTCGACATGGGCAAGAATAGGTGTATAGCCTCTTTCAAGAATACTCTGCATGGTACGGGTAATGCCATACGGTCTGTTGTTTGTGGGAAATTCTATGAGCAGGTAATTTGTATTTTCAAAAGCAAGCTTTGAAAGCTCCATTTCGATTATACGCATTGAGAAATATATTTCACAGCCGAGTTTTGTTTCTATTTTAAGTTCATCAAACCCTTCGGCAGAGCTGAGTCTTTTGAAGCTGTCATCACGTGCGGCAAGGAAATGTTCTAAATTTTGTCTTTCCGGGTTAAAATGAGGGGTAAAAACTATTTTTTTTATTCCCTGATTTTTTTCTTCTTTGAGCAAAGCCATTGAATCTGCTACGGTTTTCGCTCCGTCGTCAATTCCCGGAAGTATATGACAGTGCATATCTATCATAAATTATCACTTATTCCTCATTATTATCTTCATTTTTGGATTTTGATTTTCTTTCATTTCCGTATCCGTAATAACCGCCGTAATAATAGTAATAGTTATATGATGAATATTTTGAATAAGAGCCTGCCGATTTTTCACTGTATATGCTGTATATGGCACCAAGTATCTTGACACCTGCAGAATCAAGGTTGCTTTTGGCTTTAAGGACAAGACCCTTTTCGGTTGAATTGTGCTTTACAACGAGCAAAGCTCCGTTCATATATTTTCCGAGAGCTGCCGCATCAGTCACCAGAAGTACAGGCGGTGTATCATATATTACATAGTCATACATTCCTTCAAGTTCATCAATAAGTTCTTTCATCTTATTGCTCGCAAGAAGCTCGGACGGGTTGGGAGGTGTTGAACCTGAGAGAAGTATATCCATACTTGTACCGCTGACATTTTTAATAGCCTTTTTCAGTTCAACTTCACCTTTGAGAACATTTGTAAGACCTTCGGAATTTCTGTTTGCTTTCAAAAATCTGTGGACACTTGGGCGACGCAAGTCACATTCAACAAGACAAACCTTTTTTTCATATCCTGCAAGAGTAAGTGCGAGGTTTACGGAAACATTTGTTTTGCCTTCATTTGCAAGGGTAGATGTTATCATGAGCTTTTTGCAGTCCTGTGCGGCTGTTATGAATTCAAGGTTCGTGCAAAGCATTTTATATGCTTCAACATAAGTAAACGGTGCATTTTCATCGGCAACACTAAAAAGCTGTTTTGTCGTAGGTTTTCTGTGCTTATTATTTTTCATGGCTTGTTGAACTCCTTTCCGTCAACTTCGGGAATAATACCTATAAGAGGAACATTCAGTGTATTAAGTATATCATCTTCGGTCTTGAAAGTATTATTGAGCATCTCTTTAAGGAAAATTATCAAAAGTACAAGCACCATGCCTGCCAATGCACCGATAAGTGCATTTCTTCTGAGACTCGGACTTACAGGCTTGCCCGAATTGGATATTGTTGAAGCACTGATGACCTTTACCGAACCTGCTTCGACCTTGTCGGCAAGAATAGGAGGTGCAACTTCTATCAGTTTTGCAACGACCTTTTGAGCAAAATCCGCATTGGGATGAGTCATTGTGATTTTGATTACCTGAGTTGAATTGACTGATGAAACACTTATCTTTGAATTGAGCTGTTCATAAGTCATATTAAGCTGCAATTGGTCAATTACCTTTGTAAGAACAGTGTCGGATTTGATGATTATTGAATATACCTCTGCAAGATCCTGTGCGGCATTTATCTCGGTAGCATTGACAGTTGTTTTGTCGTTTGCCTTATTGTTTACGATGAGCATGGCACTTGCAGAATATTGTTTTTCGATAAAGAATGCAGAATACAAATATGCTCCTATGCCGAATATAACTGTAATAATTATAATAAGCACAAGATTTTTTCTCAGAATTCCCCAAACAACTCTGAGATCTATCTCTTTTTCCATTTGCTGTTGCTGTTCAATTTTTTCTTCCATCACTGCTCTCCCATTTCATCAAATTTTTTATGTGATTATTCTATCAAATTATAATCATTATATCTTGATATGTCAATATAAACCGTCAATTTTTAACTTTTTGACTAAAACCGAAAGTGTTTCAAAACCAAAAATATGCTATTTTATTTACACATATAAAATAAGCGTTAAATGGAAAAAGTTTCTTTGGTTTTATATAAAAAATATATGGATTTTGTGATTGACAAATAAGTACAAGAGTAGTATAATAACTGTAAGTTTAAATTCCGATTTAGGCTTGAATTTATCATTTTTATAAGAAAGGAAATGTATATGAAAAAAGCTATCAAAGTTCTTTCAGCAGGCTTGCTTTCAGCCGCAGTTGCAGTTTCTGCCTCAATGACTGTTTCTGCTGCCGGTATAAACGGTGCTGAACAGAAGATTCTTAATGAACTCCAAACCACAGCAACTATGAACGGTATGGCTAAAACTTTGCCTTCAACCTACATCAACCAGGCTGAAAACTATCTCAATACGGTTGAAATTACAGATGCACAGGCTGACGAGATCATCAAAAAAATTGAAGACACAAAACAGTTCCTCACAGATACAAAAGCTTCAAACTTTGAGGATATGACAGATGCACAGGAAGCAGATTTTATCGCAAAATGTCAGGAAATCGTTGCTGTCGTTGATCTTAAAATGTCATACGAAAAATCAACACAGACCGTTACTATCGTTGACGCCAACAATAAAACTGTATTTACAGCTTCAAATGTAGGTGCAAACGGTAATCCGAACAACGAATATAAGCCCGGCAACAATACTCAGCCAGGCGGTAACACTCAGCCCGGTGGAAACACTCAGCCCGGCGGCAATGTTATCAATGACAATCCGATAAAAGTAACAGGCTTTGACTTTAACATTCCGGGTGTTATGTCAGTTGCAGGTGTTGGTATACTCCTCGTTTCAGCAGCAGGCGTTTACCTCATAAGCACCAAGAAGAAGTCTGTTGTTCGTGCAGATGTTTAATCATAAACACAGACACTCTCACAAAAAATCCTTACATGGGAAGAATTTTATTATTCTTCCCATTGTTTTTTGTACAGTCATCTATATTATTATATGGGCTTTGATAATGCCGGCGGCATCATCCTATCTCTCAATGGCAAATATGTTTTTCTCGGATAAGAAAAATTCAAACCTGATACAGGAACACAACAACATATTTGTTCCCGTTGAAGACAGTTCTGTATCTTCAAATGATGAAACTCCCAAAAAACCTGAAACTGTAAGCATTTCAAGCTTTACATTCCCGTCTTATGAAGATCAGTTCGGTGAATTAACAATAGATGACTGTGAGATAAAAGCAGACCTGTTTTTCGGTGACAGCTGGTATGTTCTCGGAAACGGCGTAGGGATATATAATGGCAGTGCCATTCCCGGATATGGCAAGACCATTTTGATTGCAGGACACAACAACACATACTTCAACGGTCTGAAACACGCCCAAAAAGGACAGACCGTCAAAATAAGAACAAATTACGGCAATTATACCTATGAGATAACAGGTATGAAGATAACGGACAATCAGGATCGTTCTGCTTATGACCTCAGCAAAAACGAGGAAAATCTCATAATGTATACTTGCTATCCGTTTGATACTCTCGGATTGACCGACCAAAGAGCTTTTGTATATGCAAAATATGTTTCCGGTCCGATGATAGACAAAAACAGTTGATGGGAGATGGTCTGAATGCAGGAAAATGAAATTGAAAAAGAAAATCAGCAGGAAAATGAACATCATCACAGACATCATCATAAAAAGTCAAAATTAAAATCTGTGATATATTGCATGATGTCATTTTTTCTTTCACTCGTACTGTTTTTGTTTTCAATATGTATGGTCTTGATGTTTACCGTTTTTTCAAAAGATTATATGATAAACAAAATGGAATCACAGGGCTATTATAACATGGTAAAATATGAACTTCAGACCCGCATGATTGACCTTGTCGATGCAAGTGGGTTTAAAAAGGACTTCGCTGTGAATTTTACCAACAGCTATGACGTAAAAAAAGCCGTTGACAGTTATATTGAATCATTTTATTCAAACGATTCGACTCTCGTTGAAACAACAGACTTTAAACAACAGCTTTACCAAGCTGTCAGACAATATGCAAGGGAAGAAAATATTGAACTTACCGACGAAACCGAAAATGGTATTGTCTATTTCATCAATGAAGCGGCAAATATATATGTAAATCAAATATCAATACCGTTTTTTTCCGTTATAGGAAAATATCTGTATAATACGAGAAATATCCTTAATATCGTTTCAGGTTCTCTTGCAATCACGGCAGTAATTATTGTATGTATAATATATTTCACTAACCGCTTCAAGCACAGAAGATATAAATATATATGCTACGGACTTTTCGGAGGTGCTCTGACAACAGCCGTTCTGCCTACTTTTATTCTTTCACTGAATATGATACCAAAAGTAAATATTACCACTCATTCGCTCTATAACCTGTTTGTCGGATATTTCAATACATTTTTCTATTCATTTTATATATGTATCGGAATAATGCTCGCTCTTGCAGTTATCACTTTCATAATGTATGTGAAATATTACAATAAATACAGGTCTGCCTAAAAATTTTCACTTGACAAATTTTTTTCATAAATTATAATTAATAATATGCACATTAACCGAAAGGAAGTATTATAATATGGAACAGGTCATGAAAGTTGACAATATGGGCAGTTATTCCGAACAGATAGTCAAAAGAAAAATGTCCCCGACAAAGATAACGTCATTGATATTATCACTTGGTCTTATAGTTCTGCTGATAGCTCTGAGCGTTTATCTTTCGGGATACTTCAACTGGCTCGTACCTGTGTCACTTCTTTTTCTCGGACTCGGAATATATCTTTCATACTATCTGATAAAAAATGCTGGTATCGAGTATGAATATACATTCGTTGTCGGTGAAATGAGAGTGGACAGGATAAAGGGCAAGTCCAGACGCAAGAAGATAACCGTATTTGATGTCAAAGCGATAGACGACATAGGAAGATATCTCGACCCGAAAACAGGCAACAGGAACGTTGACAAATCGAAACACGACCTTGTACTGAGTGCCGCTGAGGATATCAATAAAGATGATACCTATTATGCACTCATACATGATAAAGTAAGGCAAAAACACGCTCTGCTTTTCTTCACTCCGAATGACAGGACTCTCGGTATGATACAGCCCTATCTTTCGGTTGAACTGAAAAAGAAATTCATAAAAATGAAGCGTGAACAGGAAAACCTTACGAATAAAAACACCGAAAAAAAAGACTGATACCCAAGACCTTTCCGCCAAAAAACGGAAAGGTCTTTTTTTGTCATTTAATCATTGACCAATCAACAAAAATGTGATAGGATATAATATAATGGTTTTTTATGTCAAAAACAATTACAGGCAATGGGGTGTAGTATATATGGAACAGAAAAAAAAATTTAAAATACCGATAGGTCTTATATTCAATATATTTATAATCGCACTGACTATATTTCTCATAATTTATTTTATATTCTCGGAAGATGGTCTTATCGACCTTATAAACAGCGGTCTTGAAATAAGTATATGGTGGATAGTCGCAGCAGTTTTGATGCATCTTCTGAATATAACAATAGATGCCACTATAATATATATTTTTGTAAAGCAGTCTGTTCCCGATGTAAAATTAAAAACTGCAATAAAAGCCTCTATGGTCGGACAGTTCTACTGTGCCATAACTCCAAGCTCGACAGGCGGTCAGCCCATGCAGGTACTTATGATGTCACGTTCAGGCATAAAAGGCTCTGTCGCAACATCGGCACTGATACAAAAATTCCTTGTATGGCAGTTTACCCTTGCCGTTTACTGTATCGTTGCAGTTATAGCAAGATTCTCGTTTTTCAGGGAACATCTTGATACATATATGTGGATAGTTTCCGCAATAGGCTTTGCTGCACAGATAATAATGCTCGTTGTACTGCTTCTGGCTTCATTCGCCAAAAACTTTACACAAAAAATATCAAGCGGATTTCTCCGTCTGCTTGGAAAACTCCATATACTTAAAAATGCCGATGAAAAAATCGCAGGTCTTAATGATACCCTCGAATCATTCCATGAAAGCAACAAGGCTCTCCAGAAAAATAAGATACTCCTTATAAAAGCATATCTTCTCACAGCAGTACAAATGACAGCATTTTTCCTTGTTCCCTACTGCATTGCAATGTCATTCAAAATACCCGACCTGAGTATATTCGATATGCTTTGTGCACAGTCCTATGTAACAATGGTATCAAGCCTTGTACCGCTACCCGGAGGCTCGGGAGCTGCCGAATACTGTTTTAGCACATTCTTTATGGCATATATATCTGCCGAGACCATGAAATCCGCTATTCTTATATGGCGTACGATAACATACTACGGTACTATATTGATATCCCTGCCGTTCTCCGGAATAAAAAAGAAAAAAGCCGAACCGGAAATACAAAGTGAAAATTAAAAAAATTAAGCCCTAAAAATTATGGAGTGATATTTTTGAAAGAAAATCCTGTTATATCAGTAGTTGTCCCTATGTATAAAGTTGAAAAGTATGTACCGAGATGTCTTGATTCTATAATGGAGCAGACCTTCAAGGATTTTGAAGTGCTGATGATAGATGACGGCTCTCCGGACAGATGTGCGGAAATTGCCCGTGAATATGAGAAAAAAGATGAACGTTTCATACTTTTTCAAAAGCCCAACGGAGGTCTTTCGGATGCACGAAATTACGGTATAAATTATGCAAGGGGAGAATACATTGTATTTATCGACAGTGATGACTGCATACATAAAGATTACCTGAAGGTACTGTATGAAGAATGTGTCAATAACAATGCCGAAATATCGTACTGCCGTTTCAAGTATTCATATTTTATGTCAAATATATGTATTCCTATGTTTTCATTCCCCAAAAAGGAGGTTTTAAACTCCGAAAAGGCACTTAATCTTATTATCCGTGATAATTCTCTGCACAGCTACGCATGGAACAAAATGTATAAAAAATCCATCTTTACGGACAATAACATATCCTATCCGAAAATCTACTTTGAAGATATTGCCACAAGCCCTATATTATTTTTTCATGCCTCAAAGGTAGCAGTATCCAACCGTTATCTGTATTATTATGAAAAGCGTGTCGGCTCGATTATGGCTACCATAGACATACAAAAAGTAAATGATGTAATGCTGTCGATATTGATAATACGAAACTATATACAGTATAAGAATGAATATGAAAAATACAGAGATTCGCTTAAATTTCTTTCCAAAAAAATGTATCTGATAAATATATATTCCATATTCAATCAGCACCTGAAATGCCGTAATTTCAGCAATATGGGAGCAAATATGAAAATAAACCGCAAATTGTATGAATATCTTATCTCGGAAAATTATAAAGCAGTCAGCGGTATCCCCGAACTGCCCTTTAAGATGCAGCAGCCCGAAAATAAAAGAAAAAGAAGATCATCCGCAAGATGATCTTTTTTAATTTGATTTGACATAATTGGTCAAAAAAACTCCTGTTTGACTTTTCACGGTCAAACAGGAGTTGATTTTTTATTCAGATGTTTTTATAATCTGTAAGACAGCTTTTTATCAGTTGCTGTAACGAGGTTCGGTCAAACCTGCACCGCCGCTGATATCTTTGCCGTTCAGATCCAAAGGATGAACATAAACAAGATTCTTCCAGTAGCTCTCGTCAAAGAGGTCTGCAATATACTCGGTCGACTTGTCTTCCTTTTCAATTCTGTATGCACCCTCACGGATAACAAAGCTGTGGATAATTCCCGTGTTGTCGGGATAGCTTACAGAAACATCATTATAGAAACGGATAAGTATGGAATCACTGTTGCCGTCGTAGTTGTACAGATAGAAGTGTGATGATGAATTGCCGTATTGTGAAGCGTCGATTGCTCCGACAGCTGCAAAACGGAATTCAGATGCATACATTTCAACACTTGATTTTACATACAACGGTTTTGGAGAACTCCATCTGAAACAGATACCCTTGTTGGATGAATAGCTGTAGGACATCGTTGAAGGAAGATTTGTAAACGAAGCTGTTGAATTTACAGGCATATCAATATTTACATTACCATTGACGGTTATCTTTTTACCCGTTGAGAAGTTGCCTGATGATGTCACCCAGCCAAGGCTTTGAGCAGTGTTCGCAATATTGCCCAAGCCGTTATCAGTGTAAAGACCATATCTTGCAGAGGCATCAGAGATCGAGTCATTATCGGTACCTGCGAAATACTTTTTAGCCTCATCCGTAAACAGATTCAGCTTTGATGCTTTGACCTGTGTGGGCGAGCCGTTTACATATTCCGTATAATCCTTATAATAAACAGGTGATTTGGAGTCTTTTGTATCATTATTTGTAAAGGTGTAAGCACCTGCTCTTATTGTATACTTATTGGATGCAGTGATAACAACTTCAGTATCATAGTTAAAGTATACTGTCATTGTTTTATAGACAGGTTTTGTCTGGGCATCGAACACTTCTGTCTTATATTCCGTTGAACCTACCGATACAGGTTCGGCAGCCATTTTAAGAGAAATATCCGAATCGGTACCCTTGACATATCTTTCATTGGTTATAACACGATAGTCTGTATTGGAATTTTCTCTCCAGCGAGGATTTTTGGAGTAATCCAACAATACCCATGCCTGATCTTTGAGCATCTTCTTCTGTGTAATAGGTGTAATATCGTTAGGTCTGCTTTCATCCTTTACTACACCGACAGGATTTCCGCTGCCTACTTCATAAATTTCAACATTATAGATAGCGTCATAAGTTCCGCCTGATTCGGGTGTTATGAATACGATAGGATATCCTTCGGGGTTATAATCATTCATTGCAAGTTTCTTAATGTCACTGCTGTTTTCAGATTCGGTAAAGCGAACTTCAAATTTTGTACCCTTTGCGACCTTACCTTGTGCGTCATAAAGTACAACAGCGATAGAGCCTTCGGATGATACAGATACATTGGCAATAGCTCTGTCAAGAGCTTCGATGGCATTCTTTGCAGTATCCACAGATGTACTGTCTTTGTCAATATAAGCCTTCTCGGCAAGTCTGAGCTTGTCTTTAAGATTATCTACGCCTTCATAGGCTCTGTTGCTTCCTCTGTTGAGATATTCGGGATATCTTGAATCAGCATTGGAATTGTCATGATAATCAGCACCGTCACCTCTGTTAAGCGGTATTTTGATATACGACCTTGCCAATGTCATCTTTTGATAAAGTTTATCAAATGTATCGACAATTTCTTTTATTCCGCCCGCACCAAAGCACGCATTATATGCCTCGGTATCGCTCAAAGAACTTATTTTTGCAGCAGAGGTCTTCCACGGGTCACTTGAAGTAGCTCTTGCAAAATACGGCTTGCTTTCAATAATGCTGTACAGATAAGAGGATTTTGTTTGCGTCTTGTCCGGATCTGTCTGGTTCACTATTTCACCGTTGGCATTGTACTGGTTGATAATATACTTTGCATAGTACATACTAAGAAGTTTGTCACAGGCCTCGGTAAGCTCATCATGATCGGACTTGAATTTTTCCCATCCGCCGTAATTGCTGTTTTTAGCAGGATTAAAGAGTATATAGTCGCCGCCCTGAAGCTTGGTTCTGTATGTATGAGGTACAGTCCTGTCTGCTTTGCCTGTCTGTGTAATAGTTTCGGTAATAGAGAATTCAATAAACGGATTATTTTTTGATATTTCTACAGATTTGAAGATATTTGGCTGTCTTCCGAGAGGCGAAAGAGCAACACCAGTTTGAACACCTACTGTACCGTCCGTACCGCTGACTTTATTGATTGTCGGATTTGACCATGTATGTGTTGCTCCATTACTGTCAACTGTGTCGTTAGGCTTTCTGCAATAAACGGAGATTCTGGAAGCTATCTGAGTAATATCGGGGTCAAATGTCGAAAGTTCAATACGTGAGAACACTGTCTCGGATATTCCTGCCGCATTGTTGCGGGTCTCGGTATCTTCATTGAACAAGCTGACCCAAACATCACCGTAAACTTCCTGTATCTGTTCTGTTTTGATACTCGGCTTGTCAATATCAAGTCCCTTTATCTCAAAGGTGTATACATTAGACTGTTCAACAGGTATCTTATACTCATACCAGTCGAAGTACGGAAGGAGCTTTGCATCACCGGAACGATGGTCACTTCCGCCACGGGTACTTCCGCCGAACATATGTACTGACTTTATATCACGTGATTTATCGGAATTCTTCATAACATTGTCGCCGTAAGTTTCACTGTATGACTTATTTTTGATACGTATCTTTCCGCCGCCCACATAAGCCATATTCAGATCGTCCGACTGCATTTTGACTGCCACAGGCTTTGTTTTCTGAACATTGGCTGCCGTATTGGATTTATGGGTAATAACTGCTCCGCCTGCTCCGTTGGGCTTTACGACATAATACTTATACAGTTTGTTTGTGCTCGGGTCTTTCGGCAATGTAGAATCCCTTATTACCTTCTGACCTTCATCACCGTTTGCGGAATTGGTTATGAGGAACATTTCATAAGAATTGTCAAATATCTTGTAGTAATATCTGTTATTACCTGAATCAAGTTTGAGGAGAGGTGCAAGGTTAGACCATGAAGTAAGATTTTTGATAGTGCCGCCCTGCTTTGTCCAGATATGTGCATAAGGAGCTTTACCGGAGAACTGATCAACATCATTTGTATCATGTGTATCAAGTATCAGACATACATGACCATAGGGAACATCCATGGTAATTGCTTCTTTCCAGTTGATCTCATTATTATCGGGATTTTCTGTAACATTGTTTTCTCCTTTTGCAGGAAGATCGGATTCATTCAGGTTTATCTGTGAAGTTGTACCCTTATGTCCGCCGTCTGTAACATATACGATATTATATTTGTAGCGTTTTGTTTCAGAACCTTCTGTATACGTCGCCAATACAATATCACTTGTACCACTTATTTTGTCACCATCATCATATTTTTCATAAGCTTCGCCTTTGTCGTTATAAGCCATGTTGTTCTGATGATATGCAAGTACACATTTTTCAACATAGTTCGGACAAATGATATAATAGAAATCATGATCCTTCAATCTCTTACGCTGCATCCGCTGTTTATTCTGATATGAAGTCAACTCTTTGCCTGAACCGCCTTCACCCCACCAGCAGTATATGAACGGACCTACCGAACCGTCATCGCTGTTGGTATAGCCGGAAGTACCATTCGACTGAGGGTCAAATATTATACAGATTTGGTTATCATTCATATAAATGTTTTCAATGGCATCCTTCCACCAATCTCTGGTCGGAGAATATGCAGCAACAGAAGCCAATTCATAATCATCTTCTGTATATACAACTCCTGTCGGTGTTCCGCCACCGTTATTTCCTGTCGGAGACTCAGCAACCTGTTTCGGAAGAATATCTTCTACCTTTGTAACTTGATATGTTCCGCCGCCGTTGTCGGTCAAAGTACATCTTGCAACATATTCACCTGCCTCAGTGATTGAAAATCCTGTTGCACCATGAGAAGCAGAAAGTATAGTAACCAATTCACCGAGATTTTTAAACGGATATCTTGTATATCTGTAATGTGTATCATTTTCATAACCGAGCTGCATTGATTCACCGCTGATAGACACTGCCAGATGTCCGATATCTTTCTGCAAAACATCTTTCTCTGAAATAAACAGTGTTACAAGGTCATACTTAGCAACTTTGCCGTTTTGGATAACGAATATGGCATTATCATTTTTCAGACCTGTCAACGACATTCTGCCTGCAGAAACTTCCGTTCCATCTTTTGAAACGATAACTTCAAATTCACTGAAAGATGACTTGTCGATATCGGCATAATCAAGACCGGTTTCTTCATGTGTAAATTTGGTCATTGTGCTGTCCAATGAGCCGTCTTCTTTAAAACGATTGATGCTGTAAGTATATCCTTCACTCGGTTTAAGCCAAATTCTTACTTTGTCACCTGCACTGTTATAGATTGCATTGATACTCTGAGGTTTATATACGGTAAATTTCTTGATAGCCTCATCAAGCTTGTCAGTGGCATTATTTACCATTTCCTGAGTTGCGGAAGCGTTTGCAGCCAATGTACGGGCATCTGTCAAAGCACTTTCAAGCTCTGATACAGAACTGTCAGTACAGTTCTTGGTTTTGTCGAGCTTTGAAGCCTCATCCATTTTTGCTTCAAGTCCGCTCCAGTCAACGTTGGGTTTAGGCTCCTCGGAAGTCTGGGAAACTTCTGAAGTCTGTGACTGTTGGGAAGTCTGAGACTGCTCCGATACTTCCTGAGAAGGTTCAGATACTTCAACTTTCTTTGGATTATTCTTTACCTTTTCGATAGCTGTATTGATTGAATCTATATGTGCCTGTATCGAAGGTTCACCGGTTTGTACGATAGACTTCATCTTGAGATAGTTTTCGGCAGAAAGAACGGCATTTACCAAAGTGTCAACGTAGGTTTTTTCATATTTATCGCTGTCTTCATAAGTTTTTGCACCGTTTATGACATTCTGCAGTGCTTCTCTGTCTACTTTATGGTTGTTCATAATGTCAACAGCATCATTAAGACTTTGTGTGACACTTGCAACTTCCGTTTTCATAGGAGTAGCGCTTGCTGTTCTTTGTGACAATACCTTAGCTGTGGAATACGGCTGACCTGAGGAAATAAATGTAGCATAATAACCTGCATCATAATTTTCATAATGATCCTCTATGGCTTTTGCAGCAGCCAGAGCTGTATTAAACGCATCCAATGTAGCCTGATCAACTTTTGCAGGTGTAAGATTTCCTATTGCAGTATTAAGAGCATCAATATATTTTTGATATTCCCCGTCTGCTGCTTTTATTTTGTCCTCAGAAGAAGCAGATGCATCAAAAATTATTCGCTCAAAATTCGCATATTCTTTGGTTGCATCATATTTTGCAGGACTTTGTATAAATGCTCCTTCTTCATTATAAGCTGATGTAGCCTTTTCCAAAATTTTCGCAAGATTATCGAAGTTGTCGTAATCTTCCGCAGCGAGCAGGTTGGCTTCAAGTATCTTTTCATAGAGATTCTGTCTGCCGACAGAAGATTTTTCAAGGACATTCATATAGTTGAGTACCGGTGTTGCTGTCCTATCAGGGTTATAGACCTTTGCATGGATTGTAACATAGGAAGTTATATCAGCACCAAGAGCACTCAATGCAGTTTTTTCTGTCTGATGTGCTTCCTTGTCGGAAACAACATCAAATTGGTTGGCATCTTCTATAACACTCTTATCGTCAGCACTCTTTTTTACTATCAGCCATGATTCCGAAGTAGCATCGGGTGAAGAACTGTTGGTATGAGGTCTTACGTTTTTGAATTCATAGCGTGTACCGTCATAAAGAACGGTAATATTGCATACCTTGTTTGTATCAATATTTGCGACCCACCAGCCACAGCCTTCATAGGTCATAGGTATATCACTTGTTTTCTTGGGTTGACTGCACTCAATATTCACACCGTCATTTTGGAGGAATGTCGGACCTGAGAAAGTATCTCTGTCACTTGTTACAGATTCTATTTTCACAGTCTTGGTTGTATCATTTGATACCATTTCGTGACTGCTCTTATAGTCCATTCTGAAATGTACAGTCGTTTTCTGGTTCTTGAGATAAATCAGCATTGTATCATCAAGATAATCTATACCGTTCCAGTCGCCGCCTGTTCTCGGGTTTATAGAACCGTCATCTGCCCAATACTTGGTATAATAACTTGTGTTACCGTCATTTTTTTCTTTATTGAGAAATTCAAAATAAATATTCTTATCATCGGCATTCAGATACCAGAGGTGGAAAATTTCACAGGTCTGTGTATCATAGCCTCCGTTGTCAAGAAGCAGCTTACCTTTGTTGGTAAAGATAACATTGAAGTAATTGACCAAATCTTTATTGATCTTGTAGTCACCTGCATACCAGCCGTTTGACTGCTTGATCATGATACCGTTGGCACCTTTTGTTCCGTCGGGGTTGTTCGGTGTCCATACGCCATTCGGTTCCTGTATGTTATTGCTGTAACCGTAACCATCTATCTGTGACTCGGAATGATTCAGAGCGTTTGAATCCGGATTGACTCTTACATATTTACTTCCGCTTTTTGTATAAACATAACTTGCTGTTTTGAGTTCATCCGATCTGCCCTTATACGCATTGGCAGAATCTTTATATGTCCATATATAGTAACATATATCCCAGTTAAGATCGACAGGCTGCTTCAGATTAAGTCTGATTGTATCGGTCGAGCCGGGGATAGTTGTGCTTTTCGGGATATTTATTACAGTAACTCTGTTTTGGGAACCTGCAGAACCTACTGTAAAAGTAACGGAAAGGCTTGCCATCTTTCCGTTATTGCCGAAATTATCGGAATAGAAAGAATAGGCTGTCAATTGGAGAGTCGGAGAATCGTTGCCGACGGGGGGATGATATATTACCTGTACATAAGTACGGGAATCGCTCGGTACCTCGGTAGTTTTTTCATAGTAAAGCTCTGCTTTTTTAGTTGCAGCATTTTCTCTTTCATAGGCTACAAGATATTCGACACGGGTTCCGGGCTCAACTGTCTGTCCCTCGGCTGCTGTCAATTCTATACCGATTTTATCATATTCGGTCACTTTTTTGCTGTAATATGATTCAGCATATTCCAAGGAACTTTTTACATTCATAAAAGCCTGTCTGCCATTTACGGTAACGGTAGTAGTCGATACACTTGACAGTGCTATAAATATCAAACCTGCCGCAACTATTACCAAAACAGTACTTATGGCTATTGCCACAGGCAAAGTCAGACCTTTTTTACTGTTTTTGAGAAATTTATCTCTCATATCAGCCTTCATACTCCTTTCAAAAAAATTATTATTTGAATACAATAGCTGCATCATACGACGGTGATATTGTCAGGACATCAGATGTCTCATCACCTGTAACGTCAATCAGATTCCACGGATTTGCCTGTTTGTCAACGAACTTGGCAGGCTGACCGGGTTCTGTTCCGGTAGGAACTATTGTATTCATATCATCCTTTTTGGCATTATTAAGTACTGCCTGACCATCGAGAGTATAGCCGCTTGACATCTCGATATGATAATTCAGATAAAATGATGACTGTATGTCAGCTTCATCCTTGTCAAACTTTTGTCTGCCGATATAGAATGTAATATTCTTAACATCTTTATATGTAATATGAGTATATTTTTCGGACGTACCCTCATATTCAAAAGTCTGAATAACATCATCTATTTTGGCAAGATATGAACCAACATTGCTTGTATGCGGTATCTCGTCTCTGGTGTTTGCCGAACCACTTCCGTCCTTGACGATAAATTCCACATTTTGTGCTACTCTTGCATTTCTTGTGATATATTCCTCGAGCATCAATGCAGTTTCCTGTTCTCTTTCAATAATAGCGGCGTGTGAATAGTTATTCATTGCAGTAACGACTATCGCAAGAGAAAATCCCGAAACTATGCCGAGTATGGCAATAGTAACGACAAGTTCTACAAGTGTAAGACCTTTTTTGGACCTGAAACATTTTTTCACTATTTTTTTCCCCCTTTATCAGTCCTGATTAACATACGGAACAAAAGAAGTTATCTCAACATATCCGTCAGGTACATTGACAGCCGTTCTGATTTTTATGCCTTTCATTTGATGTATCGGAGCAGCTTCACCCTGTGCATTGAGATCCTCAACAGCATTTATATCAAGCTGATACTGTATATCGTACTCATCAACCGGGAAATCAGCCGAGGTGCAGTAATACAAATCGGAGAACAATTCTTTTCCGACCTTCATTATAGAATCATTGTCATTGTCATTTGGTGTGGTATTATCATTTCTTACCAAATTGCCGGATGCATCATAGACCGGTTTTTTGAAGAAATAACTGTCTGCCGCATCCTTATCTTCAAATTCGCAGTTTTTGATACCCTTCATAATGACCTCGTTAAGTGAAGCACATTTTGCGGCTGCTTCATTGCGAACAGCATTGTCGATTGTAGTTTTATAGCCCGTAACGATAGCACCGGCAGCAGATGATATTGCCATTGCCATTATCGCCACACCGACAATAAGCTCCACAAGCGACATTCCCTTTTTAGATCTAAATTTAGGAATTTTCTTACGCATTTTTTTATCATTCACAGGTAATTCCCCCTTAAAATATTACAGCATTTCATTCTGATAAAAACAGATATTCATAATTACATTATACTATAAATAAAATTCTATTCAAGTAATTTTTGACTAACAATTCCAACAAATTATTTATAAAAAAATTGTAACTTTTTTTGTAAAATATTAAAATATATTATTATTTCTTTAAAAAGGGCAGACCCGAAATAATGCGAGCCTGCCCGATAATATGTAAAATGTATAACGGAAACTTATTTGATAATGCTGTACATACTGAACATAGGCATATACATACCTACTACAAGCACACCTACAACGCCGCCGATAACGACTGTCATGATAGGTGTCATTGAATCGGTCAGTTTCTGAGTAGACTCATCAGTTTGAGTTTCAAACAGGTCAGCCATTTTCATAAGAGAATCGCCGAGCATACCTGATTCCTCACCGACACGTATCATAGATACAAGTATCGAATCAAATACAGTATGCTTAGCCATTGCTTCATTTATAGTAACACCTATCTGAACATCTTCAAGCACTGCATTGACTTTTTCACGGACATAGATATTGGGGACAGCATCTCTTGCAAGAGCCATTGCCCTGTGTATCGGGATACCGGCATCAGTCAGTGTTGACATAAGACGGCAGAAACGTGCAAGCGAGCTTTGGCGGATGATAGGACCTACGAGCGGTATTTTGAGCAGATATTCCGCAACAAGCATTGCGAAATTTTCATTGTTCTTTTTAAGCATGATAAATGCAAATA
Organism: uncultured Ruminococcus sp.; assembly: GCA_902785555.1. Classification (GTDB taxonomy): domain Bacteria; phylum Bacillota; class Clostridia; order Oscillospirales; family Acutalibacteraceae; genus UBA1213. Next base: position 11,914 of record CACZZB010000020.1, on the reverse strand, counting down.
TCAACGCTCCGACTACTACAATGGTTATGAACCAGTAGTTCATCAGGAATTCCGAGAAATTCAGCAAACCTTGTGTAATTCCCGGCAGTTCCGCACCGAATCCGGCATAAACTCCGGCAAATCTCGGGATAACGAACAATGTAAAGATGATGATAACGCCGATAACGAGGACTATAAGGAATATGGGGTACATCATGGCACTCTTGATTTTACTTGCAAGAGCCATACTTTTCTTGCATATCAGAGCACTCTGTTCAAAAGCCGAGTCGATACGACCGTTTGCCTCACCGGCTTCGATGATACTGAGATAAACTCCGGGGAAACCGGCAAAGTTTCTCATTGCCTGAGAAAGAGTAAAACCGCTGTAGAGGTTTTCGTTGATTTCCTGAAGTATCTTTTTCATGCCGACATCCTTTTCGGACTGGATCATAATATCCATAGACATTGAAAGGTTGATACCGGCTTTCATCATCATACCCATCTGGTTAAAGAACATCAGCAATTTTTTAGGTTTTATCTTTCTTGTATGGATATCTCCGCCGAGATCCATATTCCAGATACTTTCACTTGCGGCAGCACCGCCTGCTTCGGAAATATCCTGAACGATAAGACCTTTTTCACGGAGCATACCTTTTGCGGTCAGGACAGTATCCGCCTCGATAGTACCTTCTTTTTTCTGGTTTTTGCTGTTCAGTGCCGTATATTTGAATTTCAATGTTGTTCACCGCCTTATCTTCTTGCGTCAGTATCGCCTATATCAAAGTTCCAAGCCTTTGCAACCTGTTCGGTGATGTAGCCCTGTGCAAGGAGATTGTCGATACTCTTGCTCATAGTGATCATGCCGTACTGCTGACCGAGCTGGATAGACTGCTGTATATTGGCTACTTTATTTTCACGGATAAGGTTGCTTATCGCAGTGGTACAGAACATTATCTCAAATGCACCGATACGTCCGCCGGCTGCACGAGGAAGAAGTCTCTGTGAAATAACCGCTTTGAGTGAAGTTGAGAGCTGTACTCTGATCTGTTGCTGCTGATCCGGAGGGAAAATATCAACAAGACGGTCGATAGTTTTTGCAGCACCCTCTGTATGAACGGTTGAGAAAACCAAGTGACCTGTTTCGGTAGCCGTCAGGGCAATCTGGATAGATTCACGGTCACGCATTTCTCCGACGAGTATGATATCGGGGTCTTCACGCATTGCGGCACGCAGTGCCATAGGATATGAACGGCTGTCAAGACCGATTTCTCTTTGGTTTATGATACAGCGTTTGGGAGTGTGGAGAAATTCGACAGGGTCCTCGATAGTAATGATATGCTTGCTTTTATATTTATTTATCTCATTGATAAGAGCCGCAAGTGTAGTTGATTTACCGGAACCGGTAGGACCGCATACAAGTACAAGACCGGAGTTAAGGTCAAGAGTTTTTCTGATGGATGCGGGAAGTGTAAGAGCAGAAAGTTCGGGAACGACACTGTTGATTACACGAAGTACAAGAGCTGTACCGTTACGCTGTCTGAAAGCATTTGCTCTGAAACGGCCGCACTCACCTATTTCAACTGCGGCATCGGCCTCACCTGTCTGAAGAAAAGTCTCAAAACGAGATTGGTTAAGGACTGCCTTTATGATGGCAGTAACTTCGGCTTCGTTAAGAGCCGGGTCATTGGTAAAGAATACATTACCATGAAGACGATAAGCCGGATGGTTGCCGGATGCGATATGAATATCGGATGCACCCTTGCTAACGGCTTCTTTTACAAGACTGTAAAAATCCATACTAAAATCTACCCCATTCTTAAATTTTTAATAATGCACAATGTACAACGCACAATGCACAATGATTTTTATATCAACTTAAATATTACTGCAAATTATATTGATTTTTAACAACTAATTCTGCATTGTGCATTAATTAGTCATTGGAGATAGTCATATCAATAAATTCTTCATAGGATGTCAGACCTGCAAGAACATCTCGTCTGACATTTTCTTTCATAGGTATCATACCTTCGGCAATAGCCTGATCACGGAGTTCATCTGTACTTTTGCCTTCTGTGATAGCACGTTTGAGAGTGGTTGTAAGCATCATTACCTCATGAACGGCGATACGTCCCCTGTATCCTTTTTTGTTGCACTTATCACATCCGCACTTGCGGTAGAGAGTTATTTCCTGATTTTTGGGAATATTGAGAGATATACGCTCATTTTCATCAGGGCTGTATGCCTCTTTACATTCAACGCACAAACGTCTTGCAAGCTTCTGTGCAATGATACCAAGCAAAGCCGACGAAACCATGTACGGTTCGATACCCATATCAACAAGACGGGCAACGGAGCTCGGAGCATCGTATGTATGCAGGGTCGAAAGCACCAAGTGACCTGTGATAGCCGCCTGAACAGCTATACCTGCTGTTTCACCGTCACGTATCTCACCGAGCATTATGATATCAGGGTCCTGACGAAGGATGCTTCGGAGGGCTGCCGCAAAGGTAAGACCTGCTTTTTCGTTTGTCTGGACCTGAGTGATACCCGGACAAATCATTTCGACAGGGTCTTCAACGGTGATGATGTTGATGTCTTCGGACATTACCTCATGCAGAGCCGTATAAAGAGTTGTTGATTTACCTGAACCGGTAGCACCTGTAACAAGGATAATGCCACGGTTACTTTTTACAAGGTGGTCAAATTTTTTAAGATTCTCAGGGAGGAAGCCGATATTTTCCTTTTTCAGTTCCATTCCGAGAGAAGTCGTAATACGCATAACTATCTTCTCACCGAAAAGGCTCGGGAGAACAGAAATACGGAAGTCGATTTCTTTACCGCCCACACGGTAGTTGATACGACCGTCCTGAGGGATACGTTTTTCGGCAATGTTCATGTTGCCGATAAATTTTATACGGGAAGTAACAGAGGGGATAAGCTCAGGTGCGGTTTCCATGTAGTTCTGAAGATGACCGTCGATACGGAAACGTATTCTCAGACATTTTTCCATCGGTTCGATGTGAATATCGGAGGTTTTTGTACGGATAGCTTCTTCTATCATGTTATTGACGAAACGAATGATCGGCTGATCGTCACCGTTTGCACTTTTGGCAGCTTCTTCTGCTTCGATCTGTGCCTGAGTTTTTGCACCGCCCTTGGATTCAAGGAATTCCTTTGCGTCGTCGAGAGCTTTCTGTGCGGCATAGAGTTCACGCAGCTTTGCATTGATCTTTGAAGGTTCGGCGATAACGGCTTTTACCTTCATTTTTGTTGCAATGGATATATCCTTAAGCCCCTGATAATTAAGAGGGTCTGCTATTGCAACAGTAAGGAAACGACCTTCTTTTTCGATAGGCACTACCTGATTTGTGGTAGCCATTTCCTCGGGTATCATATTGCCCACTTCTTCGGGCAGCTGTAATTCATCAAGGTCAACATAAGGTATAAGAAGCTGTTTTTCGAGTGCCCTGCAAACCTGCTGTTCGGTCACAATCTTATCCTCGATAAGAAGGTCAGCCACACGCTTGCCTCTGTTGCCTTCTTCCTTTTGTTTCAGAAGCACGGCTTGAAGCTGTTCTTCTGTTATGTCACCTTCATTTATAAGAATTTGTCCGATTTTCAAGTTGCTTACTCTCATGATATCCTCCCATTCAGAATATTAAAAAAGATCAAGATAAAGATTCGCTAAATAATTTATAACATCAAACAGCACGATATAAATTATCAGTGCCATTGATATATAAGGACCGAAAGCCAGATATGATTTTGACGAGATATCATTTTCATCTTCATCTGTCACATCGGCATTTTCGGTATTTTCGATATTTTCGGTTTGTACGGAAGTATTTTTCTTTGCTTTGATTTTTGATGAAGCTATTATTACGGTAAAAAATACAGTTGCGGTGATAAGTGACATTGCAAATGTACATACAGTTCCGAGTATACCCGTAAGGATACCGACTGCTGCAAACAGCTTCACGTCACCGAAACCCATACCGTCTTTTTTGTACAGCTTCATTCCCAAAAAGTCTATTATAAGCATTGTGCCGCCGCCTATTGCTATTCCGACAAGAGGAGACCACCAATACAGATGAAATATCTTGAATCCTCTTATGATGTCATAGATACTCAAAGCCGCCGAAAGAACTGCAAGAGCTATCGTAAATTGGTCGGGAATTATCATATATTTTATATCACAGACAGCCGTCATAACGGATATTAAAATAATAAGTGATAATATTATAAAATATATGTCAAAACCGTAATTGAACTGCATCCTGCAAAGTACAAGACTTATGCACAGCACAACAGACATTACGATTCCCTCTTTTTTAAAGCTGACTCTTTCCTGACCGAGAAGTTCGTCAGACGGTGTTTCACCATAGTCGCAAAGCCATGAGGCAGGAATCTTATTTATTATAAATACTGCAAGCCATGCAAAAAATATTCCGACAGGCACACAGGCGGCAGTCCATATAATACCGCCCGTGGTCTGTATGTAATCAAAGACAGGCATATTCCATCAAGCAGCGGATGTAACGCTTACAGCAGCTGCAGAACCCGAAACTACCGGAGAATTGCTGACTTCTTCTACTTTCGGCGGGAAGAAGTACAAGCTGAGTGACAATGCGATAGAATATCTGTTATCTGACTGAACCGTAGTGGCTTTTGAAGATGCAGTCTGAACAGCGGTTTCTTCTCTGATAGGAACAACGCTGAGACTTTCTACATAGTATGAGCCGTCAGATTCAAGTTCAAAATAATCAAGAGTTGAAAGCAGGTCTGCCTCTGTGCCGTCGAAACGTATGTTTACTCTTGTAACATAGAGAGGATCACCTGTTGAAGACTTTCTGCCCTGACCGTCAACGCTTCCTTCAGTAACCGAAACGCTGTTGGGGATAAGATCGAGTTTGTTTACCATTTCTCTTATATCGTTAGGAGTCTGAGTAGCATTGACAAAGAGTTTTTTGCTTTCCTCATTGTATTCTTCTTTCATTTTTGCGATATTTGCTTCGACCTCGGTAGCACGTGCGAGATAATCCTCATACATAGCTATCTGTGAAACTGCTGATTCATGGTCGGCATTATATTTGCCTATTTTCTTTGAAAAAGGAGATTGTACAAGGAAAAGGAAAACTATACATAATATAAGTATAACAGCTATTGCCCAAACAAAACCCGGGATAGTAAGCTGTTGTTTTGAAGACTGTTTACTGGTCATTAAATTTACCTCCGTTTATTGTTAATATTCAGGATAATAAGCCCGATCATGCAGTAGCTGTACTTGTTTGTGAAGACTGGTCGGTATTTGAAGAAGAATTCTTCTTTTCCTTTTCTTTTTCTTTTTCTTCTTCCTGTTCTCTTGCCTTCTTCTCTTTAGCTTTTTCCTCGAGCTCTTTTGTAAATTCTTCAGCACCTTCCTCCTGAGCTTTTTCGGTTACACTTACGACGATACCGCCTGTATAAGCCGAAACAGTAGAAGTAGCATTGCTGTCACTTGAAACGATATTTGCAACGAAGTTGTCGGTTATCCTGAAATATCCCTCATCATTGAGTTTATACTTGAAGTCGACCATTGCATCGAAATCTTTTGCAACTATGGTTGTAGATATGGTCTGCCTTGAATGTGAAAAGTTCATACCGGAGGTACTTTCGACCTGCTCGTCAATATCGGTAAAGAAGTGAGTTACTACACCGGAGGTTTTCATAACTGTTCTCGGAAGAGTCTCAACATCGATTCTGAGATTTTCAAGTTTCGTGATATATTCTCTTTCATCATCAATAAGCTTCTGAGCTCTCTGATATTTAGGTTCGGCAAGTGTAGCGATATCGGTATTTTCTCTGATCTGGAGAGCAGCCCACCAACCGCCTACAATAGCCATCCATGCAGCGGCAATTACACCGAGACCGCCTGCAACATAGTTGCCTATCTTTGATTTATTTTCCTTCACGACATCGGCAAGTACACTTCCTCTGAGGAGGTTGGCTTCGCTGAGAGGCATACTGAGTACACCGTTGAGAGTGATGAAAGAAGTAGCATCATATTTTTTATTTGCAGCCGCCTGACTTGCAACAGGAGGCTTTGCACCGCCCGAGAAAAGGTTTATAACATTTTCATTCGGAGCACTGAGACCTTCCTGACGGCAGTAATTCACGAGATTGGGGATAGCGGCAAGCGTATCGCAATAAACGATAAGGTCGATATCCACACGCTGCTGTGACATTACCATACGGAGACTGCGGACAAGTTCACCGACAGCATTTCCGAGCATAGTCATCGTTTGTTTTCTTGTCTGAGCGGAGTTGCACTTGTTGCAGACACCCAGACCTTCCTCACGTATCATTTCAAGGACACCGAGCTTGCTCATACCGAATTCAAGCATGAAAAGTTCAACGATATCTTCCGCAACGCTTGAATATGACTGCTGGAATATCGGAGCACCGTTTTTGAGGATAACAAGACGGGTTGCCGCATAGTCAACACTGATAACTGCGATGGTTCTTGTAGCGGAGTTAAAATCTTTTTTAGCGGTATAGAGAAGACCTGCAATCGGAGGGGTTATTTTTACGATATGAAGACCTGCCGCCTCAAAATTGGTACGGATATCGGTCAGAAGACCTGTATTCATTGCAAAGAGAGAAGCCGCCACATCTTCGGATTTGCTTGCCTTGCCGTACTGCTGACCGTACTCAAAGTTAAGTACCGTATATTTATTTACTTCATTATGAAGAACGTTTTCAGCCTCGACACGTGCAAAAGTAGGCAAAAGTTTTTCCTTTGCCTGTGGGTGAGTATATTCCTTTGTGATGAGGACATCTTCATCCTCGATACACATAAATATATCACCGAGTTCAATGTTTACACTTGCGGCACAACGTTTTACGAAAGCCGCCAATTCTTCCGATTTTTCATAAGGGCGTTCTTTGAGGGAATCGTTAAGTTCAAAGACCTGTGGAACATTGAACTGTGATTCGGAGTTTGACGAGCCCTTTCTGGATTTAATCTGCAGACCGCCATCCGATTTTTCATACTCTGACGGAGTAAGTATAAGAAGACCACGGGTAATCTGCAGAACAGTTGCTACTGATTTCATAAACACACCACACTCTTAAAAATTTATTTATAAAACAAAAAACACATCACCGAAAGTAACAAACATACTGACGGTTATAATATTCTTTTTATTATTTTATCACAAAAATATTCAGACTTCAATGTTTATTTTATAAAATAGTATATTTTGTGCATATAGTAACAAAAACTGCCTGATATTTCGTCAATTATTCAAAACCGCATATTTTCCGAACAAAAGGAAACGGGACACATTGTACAATTTGACAATACACATCAAAAAAGCCCGAAACATAAAGTTCCGGGCTTAATTTTTTAAGTATAAGCTATAAATTATTAGGTGCTTGCTTGGGTGTTTGTGGTTGTTCTTTGGTTAGGATAGAGTGTACCAAGAGTTGTGCTGGCAAATGTCTTGTTGTTGCCGCCCAATGATGTATAACCTGTTGATGCGTTGCCGCCTGTGTAGATGATTGTACCATCTGTGTTGCTGTATGCATAGTCCTCAGGGTTCTCATTTGTGAACTTTGAAGTAAGACCATCATAATCAATAGCGTTCTGTACTGTGAGGTCAGCAGCCTTAGCTCTCTTTGTTGATGTTGTAGCACCTGCAGCAGGGAGTAAAGAAGATTTACTTGCTGAGATACCGCCGAGTTCGTTATCATTTGAGCCTGCGTTGATAGAACCTGCGGATACACCTGCATAGAGTTTCTTAGCAGCAGAGTCGAGCATTGAAGCGTTTGATTCTTTTGCTGATTTTGTAGCGTTGTCGATGATACCTACAACTGCGGGGATAGCGATAGCTGCGAGGATAGCAAGGATAGCGATAACAACTACGAGTTCAACGAGTGTGAAGCCTTTTTTGCTCTGCTTAGCGAGCAATTTCTGTTGGAGAGTCATGATAAATTACCTCTTTCTTAAAAATATTTTTTAGTTTGAACTCAACATCCTGAAGGGTGGAATGTTTTGTTCTTGCGTTGAATATATATTAACTCTTTATTAACAAAATGTCAATACTTTTTTTTAATTTTTTTAAATTCAATTCATAAAATAAAGCTATATTTTTTTATGCAGTTTTACCATAGTTTTATGTTAAAAACCTTTATTTTCACGCTTTTTTGTTCAATTTAGATTACACATGATATATTTTTTTGTGCAATATATTTATTAATAAATTATGAACAATCATTTTATTCGTTCATAATTTATTAATAAACTTCAAAAATTATCAATTTTTGTATTCAGATTTGCAAAAAATAAACTGGCAAAGTCTTTTGACTTCGCCCGAAAAATCATTCCGTATCATTTTCTCCATAATACAATACACCGAGTCTTGTTGTAAGCTTTAATAATTTTCCGTCAGGTTTTTGTATCTGTGGATGTACTCTGCCTTCATTGTCATAAACAAACGAACCTTTATCGACCCTATCTTCATACTTTGTTATTCCCGCAAATTCAAGAGCATTTTTTACCGTTGCGGATTTTGCGGAACTGAGCTTTTGAGCAAAACTTGCATTTTCATACGGAAGGTCTGCTTGACTGGAATTGCCTTTTTCAGACGAGTTTACGATTCCCCATATAATAGCTGTCTTATACTCCATACAAGCATGGTCAATATCATTTGATGCCGTTTCATCGGAAGCCATTGTCGCATTATCTATAATTCCCACAATTGCAGGTATTGCTATTGCCGCAAGTATCGCAAGTATCGCTATAACGACCACAAGTTCAACAAGTGTAAAACCGCTTTTATTGCTATGATATCCTGATTTTTTCACAACAAATACACTGCTACTCAAAATATGGACAAATATATTGAGAAAATTCCTGTTTCATCGTATCCGACTTTGCCAAAGCTACCATCGTTTGTGTGACACTCCACAGGCGTAAATTCCCGTATAGCCTACGGTACATACTTATCATTGCTTGTTTATGCGATTTGATAAGTTAAACAATCTCTCAAATTCAGACTTGCATTGAAATCTCTGTCAGCCATATAACCACATTCTGAACAAACATAAATTCTGTCTGATAATTTCAAGTCAGATTTCACACAACCACAGTTATAACAAAGTTTGCTTGACGGATAAAACCTGTCAACAATTCTTAATTCAATGCTGTATTCTTTGCATTTCTCTGTCAGCTTTGTTCTGAACTCAAAAAACTTTCTTCAAGTGTTATCCACATTGGCTTGGTTTTCACCAACTCGGAAATCGCTTTGTTGATATAATCTGTTCTGATACAGTCAAGTCTATGATGAAGTTTCTGTACTTTCAGTTTTTGTTTACGGATATTTTGCCGAGTAACTTCTCCTTTCAAATTATTTTTTGATTTTTTAAGGCTTTCGTATTTCCTCGAAAGTCTGCGTTGTTCTCGGTTTAACTTCTTTTCAAGTTTCCTTATGTGAGAACTCTTGTTGATATTTTTGTAAACCTTGCCGTTTGAACAAACAGCAAAATCCTTGACACCCAAATCTACACCTATTCCAAAATTATTCAAAACAGGCTTTTCATTTTCAGGCATTTCAATGAGTACCGACACATAGTATCTTCCTGCCTTACATGAAACAGTACCGCTTTTTATGATATATCCGTCTTTTGAAGTCGGGATATAGCCCTTTTCTTTCAGCCTTACCCAACCAAGTGTAGGAATTTTAAGCCTGTGTCGTTCACAGAAAATCATTGCTTTACTGTCTGTTCTGACAAAATACATTTTTACATCTGAATTATTTTTCTTCTTCCATTTTGGAAAACTTGCTTTTTTATCAAAGAAATTTTTAAATGCTTTCTGAGCGTTCATAATACTCTGCTTTACGGATTTACTGCTGACTTCCTTTATCCATGCAAATTCGGGATTATTAGGGATATAGTCGTTATTGAGCCATATTGAAAAATCATATCCCGAAACAAATCTGTTTTCCTGTTCATAAATCTCTCTGTTATGTGCAAGATAAAAGTTATAAACAAATCTGCAAGTACCAATAGTTTTGTTGATTTTATGTTTCTGTTCTGCTGTCGGGTTGATTTCCGTTTTGAAGCTCTTTAGCAATTTTTTATCCCTCTTCCTTTGAGTATATTTGTACACATTTAGCCACTGATGTCAATGTATTCTGTTACTTAATATTCCTCCCTCGCCTACGCTACGCTTAGAGGTGGGGGCTTCTCGCTCAAGTACAGTAACCTGTACAGTATCAACGAGCTATCCCCGTGTGCCCCACGGTTATGATAGATTTGTCTGTTATCGCTCCACTGACTTCACACTGATTTATTGCTGACTGATTACAGCGACCGGTAGTCCAATACGGTGTCATAGAGAGGATAATCTATCAAAATCCCTTATCATAGGGGAATGATTACCCCTAATCCGTTCTCCTTTCATAATTCTCTGCATTACGGCTTGGTTCTCGCTCTTTAGTAATACAGGTTAATTTCGATTTTTATTTGATTTTAGTATATCATTATCAATTTATAATGTCAAGATTTTGCAGCCATTACGAATTGCCGCTTTAGGATAAAATGTCAATATCTTATTTTAACTTTATCTAACTTTTACATATTTTTTCTCTTTTTAATACAAAAAATACAAAACAGTGCCGTAAATTTATACTTACGGCACTGTTATATTTAAAAAATCAATTATTTATAAAGGGGGAACTTTTCGCATATATCGTTTACACCCTGACGAATTGTTTCCTTGCTGTTCTCGAAATCATTGAGAGCAAGAGTGATATATTCTGCAATCTTATCCATTTCCTCAACACCGAATCCTCTTGTGGTAACTGCAGGTGTGCCGAGACGTACACCGCTTGTTACAAAAGGACTTCTCTGCTCATTCGGTACAGTATTCTTGTTTGCAGTTATCTGAACTTCGTCAAGACGGTGTTCAAGCTCCTTGCCGGTAACTTCGCTTTCTGTCAGGTCGAGAAGCATTACATGGTTATCAGTACCGCCCGAAACGAGCTTGTTTCCTCTCTTGATAAGACCGTCTGCAAGTGCCTGTGCATTTTTGACGATATTTTCACCGTATGTCTTGAATTCGGGTTTGAGAGCCTCACCCAAGCATACAGCCTTTGCAGCTATAACGTGCATGAGAGGACCGCCCTGTGTTCCGGGGAATACTGCACTGTTTATTTTCTTTGCATACTCCTCACCGCAAAGGATAAGTCCTCCACGGGGACCTCTCAGAGTCTTGTGAGTTGTAGTTGTAACGAAATGTGCATACGGTACGGGATTGGGATGAACTCCTGCCGCAACAAGTCCTGCAACGTGTGCCATGTCTACCATGAGATATGCACCGCACGCATCAGCGATTTCCCTGAATCTCTTGAAATCTATTATTCTCGGATAAGCACTTGCACCGCATACTATCATCTTGGGCTTGTGCTGCATTGCAAGCTCGTATACCTTGTCATAATCTATTCTGTGTGTAACAGGATCAACGCCGTATGATACGAAATTGAAATACTTACCGGAAATATTCACAGGTGAACCGTGAGTAAGATGACCGCCCTCGGAGAGTGTCATACCCATTACAGTGTCACCGGGCTGGAGCATTGCAAAATATACCGCTGTATTAGCCTGAGCACCCGAATGGGGCTGTACATTGGCAAATTCCGCACCGAAAAGCTCACAGGCTCTTTTTCTTGCGATATCTTCGACTACATCAACATACTGACAGCCGCCGTAATATCTTTTTCCGGGATAGCCCTCTGCATACTTGTTTGTAAGAACACTGCCCATTGCAGCCATTACAGCGGGAGAAACGATATTTTCGGAAGCGATAAGTTCGATATTTCTCTGCTGTCTTGAAAGCTCGTCATTCATTGCATCGGCAACATCTTTATCATACTTGCCGACAAAGCCT
>CACZZB010000019.1 GCA_902785555.1 uncultured Ruminococcus sp. | reverse complement strand
CGCTTTCGAGACTAACTGTATATCCTCAAAAAATGTATTCTCTTTTGCTTCTTTTGCTCTATAAGCACTTTTACTTTTTAAAAACTTGGAAACTGGTGTTATTATATCAAATTAAACTAATTTTTTCAATATAAAAAAAATTATTGTTCACAGACGGTTTGTAAACAAAACCCGTATTATTGACTTGACATAAATTTGTTTAGGTATTAAAATATTATTATAAGTTTTTTGTAAATAAAAAAAACAGAGGTGAGAATGTTGTCGGAGAACAAAATAAAAATTCTTGAAGAAAAAAGTATACATTTGTGGTTTGATGACTCCCCTATTGCACTGTGTGCATCAATGCTTGCACTTGATATTGACAAAGCAGAGCTTTTTGCAAGTGTGAAGTTCATCAATTTGCAGAACACCAACATACGAAGTCTTACTTTTGATGTTTATTGTTATGATGCTCAGAGAAATCAGGTGGAATATATACCTGATATTACATATAACAGCCTTGATGTTGCACGAAATATCGAATTCGGATATAAAAGACGAATTCCTGTACAGAACCCTCAGGCAAGAAGCGTTGAATTTATATTGAAACAGACTACCGATATTTCGGGAAACCTATGGAAAAATAACTGGGGTCTGCCTTTCAATACAAGTCTTGAACAGCAAAGTATTTTTACTTTTCAGGGGAACTTGAACAGACAATTTATAGATATATGTGCCAGAAGCCATATTGACGGCACAGTTTTTTCATTCCAGCCCGAATTTGAGGACAAATACTGGCTTTGCGGATGCGGATGCTTCAACTGGAATATTGAACAGGAATGTTTCAACTGCGGTGTCGGAAAATCCTGGCTCAAAAGGAATTCCTCCCTTGAAGTCCTCCAAAAACAGTCGAATTTTGCAGAACAGCAGAAAACAGAGATTCAGGAAAAATACTCGGACTTCCGGCAATTCAACAAAAATCAGGAAGATGAAATGGCAGAGTTTGAAAACAGAAAAAAAGAATATCAAAAACAACTGAAAAAACAAAAATTTCAAAAAACATTCGGCTCAATTGCTTTGATAGTTCTTATACTTGCAGTTGCTGCAGCTGCGGTATACGGAATAATTTTCTTTGTTGTTCCCCGTTTTCAGAATACTGCTGCTGCAAGTGATTTCGGAGTGTATAAATATCAAAGTTATGAAAGCTCTGAAGATATCTTTTTCTATGAAGGATTTTTTGAGCGGAGGGAAATATGAATCTGAAAAATACTCACAAACAGGATATTGTCAGTAAAATGCCCAAGACCGAAACTATACAGACCGTTGCCGATGCCATGAAACAGTTAGGTGACCCAAGCAGACTGCGTATATTCTGGCTGCTGTGTCACTGTGAGGAATGTGTTATAAATATAGCCGCTGCTACCGGAATGTCAAGTCCGGCTGTTTCACATCATCTGCGTTTGCTCAAAAGTGCCGGACTTATCACCGCAAACAGGAACGGAAAGGAAATGTATTATCGTGCCGCTGATACTCCAATGGTAAACAAGCTGCACCATACCATAGAGGAGATAGCCAAAATATCATGCCCCGACTGGCTCGATAAATTTGAAAACTAAACGGGAAACTGCCGATACTGATACGGCAATTTCCCGTCTTTTTTTATTTACCTGTCATTCGGATAGGAAAGGCATTTGCTCATCAATATATCAACATCGCTGTTGGGAACAAATTCAAGATGTGCAAGACTGTTTCTCGCATTCCTTACCTTTTCAAGAAAATTAAGTTCTTTTTTGAATATGCCCTGAGTGTAACACAAATGATACAGTTGTCCCACTTCAAGCTCAAATACATTATTGGCTTTGTATGAATCCAACTTGTATTTCCTCAGTTTATCATAATTCATCTCTATAAATCTACTTCTGAACTGCTCTATTATCGGGAAAAGTATTTTTACCTGTGCTTTCCATAGAGCGGTTTTTATTTGTACTGCAATATCATCACACGAAAGACCGTTTTCTTTGAATACCTTTTCGGCTATCCTCGAAACATTCACGGGAAGACTGCCCTTATATTCCGCCAATTCTCCTGCAACGACTACATTATCTCCTGCAAGGGAAACAGCTATTTCCGATATATACTGTTTTTTCTGTATAGAGCAATTCTGACTTGAAAGTATCGTCATACACAGCATGAAAATATCAAAGTCATGTATATACCTGCTGTAATCAAAGCATCTGATATTGTCAGTCCCCGAAAACTCCGTATCCTGCATGAGCAGGAGGAACACACCGTGTTCCTCCTCCTCGCTGAAGTAGGAGTTGTATTCCTCGGCGAATCCTATCCATTCATCTGTATTATCCGCATTTGTTATGTCAATTATCACATTGCTTTTATTAAGAGTTGACTTTGAACTTTTTGAGAGAAATTTTGCCTTTGAATGGTCTCTCGGACCCCAGTAAAGACTTCTTTCCTCTCTGTTGCAGTACTTTTGCATGATATATTCGTCAGGCTCAACATATTCCGATATCCTGTGTATATTTGTTTTCATATTCGGACTTTCTCTTTCGACTTCAAACAAAATATTCTGTATAAAGTCCTCTTTCCACGGTATCTCGTCTTTGTATATTACCGCTGATGATTTTCCGTCAAGAATTGAACAAATGATATTTTCCGTAAAACTTGACGGATTCGTCAGATTTTTCCACCATATTTCTTCAATTCTCATAACATCAGCCTCCAAAATACTTCAAAAGTGCATCCTGTACTTCTTTCTTCGTACCGAGAAGCTCACGGAAACCTTCTGTCGAGAACATATATACATCATCTTTTGCCGTAAGGATATTCAAGTCCCACATTTCCTGAAACAATTCCTTTATCTGTATGTCACTGTAATTCAGTATAAGATTCAGCCCGTCATTCTTAGCCTTTTCTATTACCTCATCTATCGTAAATCCCGTACGTCTTTCAGACTCGTCTTTATCCTCCTCATTATAATAAAGATATGCAAGTATCAACGCTATTATATAATAAGGGCTGTTGTCGTTTTCCTCGACCTGAAGTGTCATCCTTAATTTATCCCTGATTTCATCCTTGAAATTCGGGTCGGAAAGTACCTTTTTGATATGATTTTCTGTTACTTCATAATAAGGCGTTTCGGTTTCGCTGTAACCTGCATAATCGTCATTTGTCATGGCCTGAATGAGCTTCTGACCGTAAAGATGTATAAGTCCGGGGAAATAATTGGTCTTTGCAAGTATGAGATTTATTACTTCATCACTGAAAACGAATCCAAGATATGCAAGAGCGTGTGTAAGGAGTTCTGTTGCCTCGGGACGCTTGAACGGATATATTACGCATGATTCAAGATGTGCAAAATCAGAATTGTTCGCATAAAAATCATGGTCAAATTTGGCAAGATTATGAAGACCTGCAAGTACAAATTTAAAATTGGGTGAAAGCATTTCCTTGAGCAGGGTTATCGGACGATAATCAACAGCTTTACAGCTTTCTATGAATTTATCTGCCTCATCAAGCATCAAAAGCAGGTATGTTATCGGCTGTGACAGGTCTTTAAGACGCATTTTTATATTCATTGTAAGCGTTTCCCAGTCATCACACTCCGAACCTTTGGGGAGAATTTCATTTATCACAAGTTCTCTTGATACACAGGAAGCTGATTCTTTGTAATCCCTTCCCTTTATGCTTATGACAATAGCCCTGTTGTTGTCCTTATTTCTGTCTATCTCATATTCAGCCATCTTCAAAAGCGAACTTTTACCGAGCTGTCGTCCACCGTATACAAGATTTACTCCGTCATAGGATTCTATTCTTTCAAGCTCCTCCCGTCTTCCCGTGAAAAGCTCTGCGGGTATATCAACATTGGGCTTCGGGTTGAACGGCTGATTGTATGCAAACGGCATACCTGCCGCCATCAATATACGAATGATATTTTTCGGCTGATAGTGCTTTGCAAGATACAGGAACAATACTCTGTCTATCAGAAGGAATGTTTTGGACAGTGACTTGTTTTCTTTTATCTTTCTTGCAAAGCGTCTTCTTTCTTCCTTGCTTATGACGGAATCAAGCAGGACTATTGTATTTCTCGTTGAATAAATACTGTTGACTGCAAGGAATTCATCTATAAGTGTATCGGTATTATATCTGCCGTAGATGACAAGGACTCTTATTCCCTCTATTGCAGCCAACGAACCGAAAGCCGGTATCGGATGCAGATAATTCACCTTTCCGGACTGTTTTTTCAGTTTTACATTATAGACATCATATTTTTTATCTTCATCAACTGTGACAGTCGCATCACTGAAACCAAGCAGGCTTATTATTTTTGATATCCTTTCTTCACCGGCAGGTCTTGCGATAGGCCAGTTCTGTATAAGTGCCGTACCGCCTTTTATTTCCTTATTCGTGCCATAGACATTGCAGGCTTTTTGGATAGCTTTCTCGACATTCCTTGTACTGTAATAAGTTATGAATGACTTTTGCAGGCTTACTTTCGTATCCGAAACGGCATGATAAAGCATTTCATATTCAGCCATGAAGTTTTTGAAAGTTTCAAGAGGTTCTTTTGAAAAATCCGTTATGCTCTTTATATCCCCTCGTCTTATGCAGTTGAGGATATTTTCGGCTACCGAAAAGTTTCTTTCTTCAATATATTCTTTTATCTTTTCCCTGCTGTAAATGCCGAAGTTATAATTCGGGTCATCTGATATATCATTAAGCTGCTGCATGAGTCTGTTTGCCGTTGATTCGGCATTTTTGGATATATTTCTCTTATACGCTTCTATAAGGTCACTGAAAAATCCGAAATCACAGCTTGAGGAGGATAAACTGTACCACGCATCTATATTATTTTTAATGATATTCTTTTCACCGCTCAGGCTCGATATACTTCCGTAGCTTTCATAAAGCTCTATTTCACTCTTGAAATCCTTATAATAATGCGTTGCCCTTTGCCTGCTTGATTTTATGCAGTCATCAAAATACTCGAATGAAGGATGTTCATAAACTTCCTTATCATTCATATACTCGGCATATTCTTTTATAAGATTCACAGTACGGAAATTATGATTATGTATATTTTCGCTGAATATCTGCTGAACCCTGTATTTCCATTCGGGCAGTTCCGCACTTGCATGAGCCTTTATTCTTGCAAAAATATTAAAATCGGGCAGGTCGCTGAAGGTTGATGATATATCGGGGATATAATTGTCATCAAGCAGGATATCTCCGCTTTTGAGGAACTCTATATACATATATCTCTTTTCGGCTTTATCGTATGTGCCTTCCATCTTGCTCAAAAGTTCATCCGCCGCTGCATTTATACTGTCAATGCCCCAGTCAAAACCGTTTTCAAGAGCCTTGTCCGTCATGTCAATGAGCTTGTCAAGATTGTCTATAATATATTCACGCCTTGTTTCGTATGAATCTATATAATATTTTTCCTTGGTTATCTGAGCATTTTCGGAAGCATTCACCCACCTGCATACACAGTCTATTACTCTTTTAAGATTTATAACAATATTATTTCTCTTGCCGCCTTTGAGATTATCGTAAGGTCTGTTTACATTTCTCTTTTCGGCTATTATCATATCTCTTGCTATATCCCAGCGGTAATCTATAAACTTGTCTATTTTCTTTATATCCGTATTTTCAACGCTGAATTCGGAATCATTCCTCATAAAAGTTTCAGTAATGGTCTTCTTTATCTTATTTATTTTGTTGGTATCATTCGCACATACTGCATCAAGTGCCTGTTTCAATACACTGTTTTCGTCATGGAAAATAAGCTCCCTTGCACGCCTTACACGCCCCTGACTTTCAACGGCTTTTATTCTCTGACTTATATATTCTTCACATTCTTTTGCATCATTTATGATATTTTCGACAGCATCATTTTTTGTATTATAGTCCGCAAATACATCTATGCAGTATGCCGTCTGTTCTTTGAATGACTTGAATTCATCTGTAAGAGTCAATATTGACTGGATATATTCATTTTCATCAAAATTTTTTTGAAGCTCTGCCGACAGCCTTTCAATATCAAACGGCTGTATGGCGTTATTTCCGAAAGCCTCTCTCAGAACAGCCGACGCAAACAGATTCAAACTGTACTTGGGCATTGAAAAGCATGAATTTTGATAGTCAAACAAAAGCTCTCCCGCACTTGATTCATGTTCAAAGCCATATACCGAATAAGCTGAATTGAAAAGTCTTCCTGCAGATATAACGGAATCCGTCAAAGGCATATCCGAATAATCAGACTTTCTGTCCGTATCAACATTTCCGCATATTTTGGCGGCTGCATTGAGATATGTCACCGTACAGTAAAATTTATCAGGCTCAAATGACAATGCAGTGTTTATTATATCCCTGTCGCTCTGAACAAGTCTGTCAAAGGCTTTTTCATCCGAATATTCTGCTGTTTCTTCTTCCGTTTCGGCAAGTGGCTCATTTTCCTCTGTAATTGTATTTTCTTCCTCCTGCGGTTCTGGATCGGGATTCGTCAAATCCTCAATATTTATCTTGTTCTGTTCTTTTATAACGGCATCTATTTTGGACTTCAGTTCAGCCCTTCTTGTATTGTCTCCGGCAGTATCTATAAAATATTTTGCCTGCTGATAGTCGCCAAGTTCAAGATACATTTCCGCTATATCGACATAGCAGGTATCAAGGATATCCGTTTTCTTGCTGAAAAGTCTTTTTCTGTCAACGAATCTCTCAAGCTCCAGATATATATTTATCGACTGTTTTATCTCACCGGCTTTTCTGTAAGCCCATGCTTTTGTTTTGGTATACTGATATCTCTGATTATCATCTTTAAAGACGTTCTTTTCTTCCATTTTATTTATCGTATCTATACAGCCGTACCAATTTTCGAGCTTGATGTATCCGTGTATCAGTTCATCACCAGATTTTACCGTAATATTCAGCTTATCGGCATATTTTTCTATAAGCTCGGCTACCTCTTTTTTATATTCATCATTTTTTTCGGGATAAGTCTTGAACAGTGTCAGGTAACATTTCATCGTTCCGCAGAATCCTTCTTCAATCTTGCCCGAATCGAGTATCCTTTTGAAGCCTTCAAGAGCTTCATCATATTTCTTTGCCGAAAACAGTTTATTTGGTTCTTCGACAGCCTGAGGTGCAGAAACCGTACCGTTTTTCGACTTTGTATTTATCCTGACTTTTTCAGCCCTCATTTTTGAGCCTATCTCATCTGACGCAAAAGTCACGGCTATCGGCTTGAAATCGGAAGTTTTCATGCTTTTTTTGGTGATGTTCCTGATATTCTTCATAAGAGTTTCGTCAGAAACATCACTGAAGCTGAATTCGTATGTTGTTCCGCTGTCGCCCGTAATCTGACCGACATCGTTGAAACCGTTCAAGCTTACTATCTTTCCCTCTGTATCAAAAACTTTATTCTTAACAGCCGCTGTATTCTTGCCTGAACCAACTTTCAACTGAGATTTTGCCTTTGACATTTCAATTATTACTGTCGATACTTCGTCGGCAGTATACTTTTTCTTTGCGGATTTGACGGAATCCTCGACAGAATCCGGATAATATTCCGCCTTTGCCTTGTCACACACAGAACTCAATGCTGCAAAGGCATACGCCATTTTTTTATTATCCTTGGTATTCTCAAAAATAAACTCAATTCCCGAAATATCCCTGCACTTTATGCAAGCCTCTTTCAGACAAGCTGCTGCCTCCTCAATATGTTCATCATCTGCACCGTATAAAATATACAGTGCAGAAAAAGCTGCTGCTTTCCGATACATACCTGTATCATCATCCAATCTGTATGCACCTTCATACGCAGACAAATATGCACTTCTCAGATCATCACCATAGTAAAAATAATCACTCGACCTTTTGAAGTCCTCCAAAAGATATGAACCCATTGCGGCAACAATATATACTTTTTTTCGGTTGCTTATGCCATCACTTTCAGCAAGTGATGACAAATTCAATACTGCTGCCTGCATACCCTCTCTTTCATATTTTTCATACTCTGTCAATACATTCTGACAAGCTGCCTGAATGATATTTCTGTCACTGCTTTCCAGTTCACCTGTCTTTTCTTCAAACTGCTCTTTTGATACATCAAAATCAAGACCGCCTTTTCCCGACAAAAGCTTCACCTGTGGAAATTTTGTGACATCTATCCCCTGTTTTTTAGGCGGCTGTATATTTTTTAAGGATTGCTGTTGAAATGCAGTATCCTGAACCGAATTCAGCGTACCCTGCTGAGATAACATTGATATTGAATCTATCGCATCATATCTCATTACAACAGACTTTGAAACACTCAGCATTATTGAATCTTCCCCGTCATTTGCGGTAACAGTTCCCACTATTACCTGACCGTTTTTTTGGGTTATTTTTACTTGGGTACCCGATGCCAAGCCCGATAAAAAGCCGTTAAATATACTCAAGGCTTTTACCTCCTCAATAAAAATTTTTCACTGATATTCATTTCAAAAATGAATATACATTATTAATCTTAGCATACATTTTTGTCAAATGCAATATTTTTTACCAAAAATTTCCCAATATTATAATATTACTTGTATATTTTATGACTTTTATAAACAAAAATCCCCTGATTTTTTCAAATCAGAGGACTTAAATCTCACAATTTCGTCACACTTATATCAGCATATTTCAAGGCTGTTTCAACATCTCTTTCAGTGCCGAATCCGACTGATGCTCCGTTATGCTGTATCTTGATAGCCGCAAAAGTTTCCGCACGCTTGAGAGCATCTATACAGTTCATGCCTTTTGAGTAATAGTGAACGAATGACGAGAAAAGGGCATCTCCTGCACCGACCGTATTGACGATATTCTCACATCTTGCCGCACCGAATCTGTATATACTGTCAAATTCCCTGTCAAAAAGCATTGCACCCTTGCTTCCCATGCCTATCACTATCACTTCATTGTCATGCTGTTCTTTCAGTATCTCAATTACCTTTTCGGGAGCGGCAGGCAATTTTTCATCACTCATGAAAAGTATATTCGATTTCATTATAAAATCCTTGTTATATATATCATACACATTGCTCAAAGCGTGTACATCTGTTGCTATCGTCTTTTTCATCTCAAAAGCTCTCTGCATAAGGGTACGGCTGAAATTTATATTACAGGCACATACCATATCACATTCATTGAGCTTTTTCTGAATGACAGTATCATTTATATCGACCGACTGTTCCTGAATGTCCTTTAAATCACAGAATATCTGACGCTTTCCGTTCCTGTCAAAAAGTACCGTCGATACAGGCGTATTTTTAAGAGTCCTCATAACTCCGTCAGACGATATATTATCATTTTCAAGCTGTTTTATTATCGTATCTCCCTCCAAGTCGTTTCCGAGATACGATATCATATCGGGGACATCACCGAGAGTCAGAAATGCTTTTGCAAGATTATATCCTACTCCCGACACATTTGAATTTATACCGAAAAACGGATATTCTATCCCGCTGTAATCTATCGGAAATTCTTTCACGGGAATAGTCGTTTCAACATTCATTAAGCCTGAAATCAATACTTTCATTTTAATTCTTCCTTTCATTTGGATATTTTTTAAAATCTTCACGAGTGCCGTTAAAGACATTCATATCAATGTATTTTTCCTCACCGTTATAACCGTCTAATTTACCCTTATCGCTGTACTGCCAGAAAGTCCATTTTCTGCCGTCCTGAAAATGCGGTACGGATATCACACTTCTTATCCATATATCATAATCCTCATATTCACCCGATAAATAACGGCTGTATGACCTTGATGTAGCATATATTATCGGCTTGATATCATAATATTCTTCCAGCCTGTCAAGACACTTTTGAAGTTCGGCTGATACTTCCTCACGGCTCAGAGGATTTTTTTCATAGTCCCCGTAAAACTCCACGTCTACCACAGGCGGAAGCATATTTTCCGTTTTGTGGACAGCTCCGATAAAGTTATCAGCCTGAGTTTCACCGCTGCTTTCATAGCTGAAAAAATGATACGCTCCAACTCTCAGCCTTGTTTTTATCGCCTCACTGTAATTATACTCAAAATTCCTGTCAACGAAGCTGCTGCCCTCGGTCGCTTTTATAAAAACAAAATCTATATCCTGCTCCGAGAGCACTTTCCAGTCAATTTCCCCCTGATATGAAGAAACATCAACACCTCTTACGGGATATTCCGACCTTGACGGTTCTATCCTTATGACACCGTTAAAAAACAATTCTGCCGGAATAATCGCCGCTGCCATGATAATGGCAATGACTATTGCAAGTATAATTATTTTTTTCTTCATATATTATTAACTCCGTTCCATTCAGTCGGTAATTCACAAAATCACCCTGCCGTCAAAATAATCGCTCGTTGCTAACTGCTGATTGTATTATATACTATTATTACAAAATTGTCAAAAGACCATTGAAATATAAAAAAATTTTTTCTATAATATATTCATAAAATTTTGAAAGGGGAAATTCTCTCAATGGAAATAAGAAAAATCGATTCAGCCGTTATCACCGATACCGTTAAAAAACTGTTCATGGATATGAACTATTTTATTGGAGATGATATTTTAAATGCCCTCAAAAATGCCGAACATTCAGAAACTTCGCCTATCGGTAAAAATGTCCTCGCACAGCTTATTGAAAACAACAAAATAGCCGCAGAGGAAGAAGTGCCTATTTGTCAGGATACGGGTATGGCTGTTCTTTTCGTTGAATACGGTGACAGGGTCGTTATCGAAAACGGCAGCTTTGAGGACGCAGTTCAGGATGGTGTCAGACGTGCATATATTGACGGCTATCTCAGAAAATCTGTCGTAAACGACCCTGTTTTTGAAAGAGTAAATACAAAGGACAATACTCCGGCTATTATTTATACCACAATCGTACACGGTGATAAAATAAAAATACTCGCAGGCTGCAAGGGATTCGGCAGTGAAAATATGTCCTCGGTAAAAATGCTCACTCCGTCAGCCGGTATTGAAGGTGTAAAGAAATTTATCCTTGACACCGTAAAATATGCAGGTCCCAATCCATGTCCGCCGATAGTTGTCGGTGTAGGCATAGGAGGTACTTTTGAAAAAGCTGCAATGCTCGCCAAAAAAGCTACCTTCCGTCGCATTGATACTCATAATCCCGATGAAAGATATGCCGAACTTGAAAAAGAGCTTCTTGATGAAATAAATAAAATGGGCTTCGGCCCTGCAGGACTTGGCGGTATAAATACAGCCCTGGGCGTTAATATCGAAACATATCCGACACATATTGCCGGTATGCCTGTTGCCGTCAATATATGCTGTCATGCCGCAAGACACAAGGAAACCGAAATTTAAGAGAGGTGCATTTATATGAAAAAAATAAATCTTCCGCTTACAGATGATGTTATAAGAGAACTTAAAGCCGGTGACAGTGTTTTGCTGTCAGGCTCTATAATCACAGGCAGAGATGCCGCCCACAAGCGTTTGTTTGAGCTTATTGAAAATAACAAGCCTTTGCCCGTTGATATTCAGGGAGAAGTCATTTATTATGTAGGACCTGCTCCTGCTAAACCCGGTCATGCTGTCGGTCCTGCCGGTCCGACTTCAAGCTATCGTATGGATAAATACGCTCCTGCTCTGCTTGACAGAGGCTTGAAAGGCATGATAGGCAAAGGGGCAAGAAATCAGGAAGTTATCGACTCCATGATAAAAAACAATGTCGTTTACTTTGCCGCAATAGGCGGTGCCGCTGCTCTTATCTCCAAAAGCATCAAAAAAATCGAAACTCTTGCCTATGAGGATTTAGGCACAGAAGCGATTTACAGATTTTACATAGAGGATTTCCCTGCTATCGTAGCAATTGATTCAACGGGTAAAAGTATCCTCGTAAAGTGAGGGATTTTAAAGGGGGAAATTTTTTTGAAATATCCTCAGGACGATTTCTACACCGACTATGAAAATGAATATAAAGACCTTGAGCCTGATAAAACTCAGCAGGAAAAAGCCGTACATATTTACGGTACCTCAAAAAGATTAGTGAAAAGGCAATTTATTTTAATGCTTTTGCTGATATTTCCGATAACTGTATGTATCGGACTTGCAATAAAAACAATCATACTGATACCGTCACTGACATTTATAGTTAATGCAATAAAAGGCTTACTTGCTTCATTTTTTTATCCTGTTTCGATAATTTCGGGAATAATAATATCTTATAAGGCTGTTCAAAGGTCTTCCGTGATGGGTGATGACGATAATCACCCCGTCACCGAAAAACATACATTCTTTTTGATAGCCTGTGCATTGATGTGTTATTTTACAGCACATTTCAGCGATATAAATTGGACTATTCTTATACCTTTTATATTGTCAATATTATTGACAGTATTTTCTTTCAAGTTCTATACGGCTCTTGAAAAAAAGTTTTTCACTGCTATTATGATAGTTTCGGTCGTTTCAAGTATGGCTGTGCAGATACCCAATATCATGTACACATTCTCTCCCGTATACAACCTGATTTACAAAACGGATTACTATTTCGTTTCAAAGGAAAGCATTATACAAAAAAATCAGAATGCCAAATACTACATTGACGAGAACATCCCTTATGATATGGTACTTTCAAGCTACGGAATAATAAATGATTATGAATCATTTCAAGACGATATTCTCGAATATGACAATGATTTCAAATTCCATAAATTTGAATGTGACCGTGAAATAATGGAAATTCTGAGAAATATAACAAAAGATAATCTTCAAAGATACAGCGAAGACTTTTTCAAAGATAATATTCTTATTATAATTCCGATACAATACGGAAACAATGCAGACCGTATTGATATATCGAAGATATCAATGAAAAGCAATTCCATGACTATTGACTATGATATTTACGAAAGCACTGAAAATGAAAATATTTCCTTAAATGAATTTTGTTTTGTATTCATAGCATTGGCAAAAAATCAGAATATGAAATGGGACTATGAAAGCATAAATAATTACAGTATAGATATGGAGCAAAACACCATTGAACCAAGCCCTGCTCAGTAAAACAAGAACCGACAGACAATTTTTTGATTGCCTGTCGGTTTATTTTTTTATTATTTATCCTATATGCTCAAAACGTGGAACTTTATTTCCGTTGATATCCACAAACTGATAGAACATTGAAGCAGGTCTTGCCCATACCTTGTGTTCACCGAACAATTCTTTGTAGATAACAAGGTCTTCCATTGTTTCACTGTTTTTGGCGATACATATAAATTCATATTCTCCGCCCTTGAAATGACGATAACGACCGGGAGTACCTCTTTCGGGGAGTTTAGGTTCAGGTTTCTTTTCTTCAACAGGAGCTTTGACTTCCTCTTTGACAGGTGCTGTTTCAATAACTTCCTCTGTGCTGTTGATAAGTGCCTGAGGCTTGTCACCGTTTGTGAGAACAAGTACCATTGTACCGTGTGCTGGTATCTCGATATGAGCCTTGTTCCAGTTCACGTCATATGTTTTATATCCGTTCATAACGTCATACAACTTTGAACCGCCGTCAGTATTGAAATCCAATCCGAAATCATTTCCTGTAAGATTCAGGGCGATATAGACCGTTTCACCCTCAAACTGACGTTTGAATACAAGCTGTTCGTTTCTTATAACGACATTCTGGAAACTGCCGTATTTGAGAGCCTTGAAAGTTCTTCTGACAGCACCGAGTTTGCATATATGACGGTACAAAGCATTATCCTCAATGTCACTGACATTGACACACGGACGAAGCGGTGCATCATAATCAACATTGTTTTTCTGTCCTTTTATGCCCCATTCACTGCCATAATAAACGGACGGTACACCGGGCATGAAATATGCAACCGAAAAGGCATTCTTAATATTGTCAAACTCTCTGATAGTGCTTGCAACTCTGTTTACATCATGGTTATCGACAAAGTTATATGTGTAAATATTTCTGTAAATACCGCCGTTTTCAAACTGTCTTCTGAGAGAGTGGGCAATTTCAAAATAGTTATGGTCATTGTGTGAAGAATATATTCCTTTATAACACTCATAGTTCGTGCATGAATCAAGGATATCGGGATTTGCTATCCTGTTGTAGTCACCGTGGATTATCTCGCCCATGAGCCAGAAATCCTTGTCCATTCCTTTGCAGAAATGTTTAAGTTCTCTGAGGAAATCCAAGTCCATGCAGTATGCAACATCAAGGCGGAGTCCGTCTATCTTGAATTTTTCTTTCCACATCTTCACAGCATCAAAAATATGTCTTTTAACATCAGGGTGACGAAGATTAAGTTTTACAAGGTCATAGTTGCCTTCCCAGCCCTCGTACCAGAAATTGTCTCCCCATGAGCTTCTTCCCCCGAAGTCTATTCTCTGAAACCATGAGCAGTACGGAGACGACTGACCCTTCTGCTGAATATCCTTGAAAGCCCAGAAGCCTCTGCCAACATGGTTGAATACACCGTCAAGAACAACTTTTATACCGTTTGAATGGAGAGCATCACATATTTTTGCAAAACTATCATTATCGCCAAGGCGGTTGTCTATATGATAATAGTCGTTTGTATCATATCCGTGAGTTGTTGACATGAACACAGGACCAAAATATACGGCATTGACATTCATTTCTTTAAGATGAGGGATAAAATCTATCACCTTGTCAAGCCTGTATTCTTTTTTGCCGTCATTCACTCTCGGAGCTCCGCAGAATCCAAGCGGATAGATATGATAAAACACCGATTCATTAACCCAATACATAAAAAATTCTTTCCTTTCACACTCATATATATAAATTAAGACTTGATAATGATATCATATTTTTACATAAAAATCAAGTGTTATTTTGTAGTTTTTTGTCATTGTTCACAAAAACGACCAATAAAAATAAAGACAGAAATATTTTTTCCGTCTTTATCGAATCATTTTTTATTTTCGGTCTTTTTTCCTTTGTATATATATACTCCTCCGGCAGCTATACAGACAATTCCTGCAATAACAGATATTGCCCATACAAATCCTGTCGGATCTCCTCCAGGCATAACACCATTAGGATATTTTTTCATCATATCGACAGATGGCTCAATTATCATTAAAAGACCTACAAGCATGGCAATTCCGCCCAACGAGTAATAGTATTCTTTGCTTTTTCTTTTCATGTTTTATATCCTTTCACAAAAAATCCCTGCTCCGTTTTGGTACAGAACAGGGGAAGTAATTTTTTAAGAACGTACAATATTACGCCAGTCGAGGTCGCCACGCTCCAAGCCGTGAATAAGTACCTCACCTGTTGCTATATTAGTCGCAACTGGGATATTATGTACATCACAAAGTCGGAGTATCTGCATATCATTGGGTTCATGGGGCTTGGGTTTAAGCGGATCACGAAGAAATATAAGCATATCGATCTCATTCAGGGCAATTCTTGCAGCTATCTGCTGGTCTCCGCCCTGAGCACCGCTCAAAAATCTTGTTATTTCAAGTCCCGTTGCTTCAGCTACCATTTTGCCGGTAGAACCCGTTGCACAAAGATTATGTCTGCTGAGTATACCGCAGTACGCAATACAGAACTGTACCATTAATTCCTTTTTGGCATCATGTGCTATCAATGCTATGTTCATTGAAATTCCCTCCTAAAATCTAATGAATATTTATAATTATCACTCTATAAAAAGCGAAACGTCCATTCCTTCAAGCCTTGCGGCAATCCTGTCAAAAGCATAGGCTGCCTTTGTCCTGACACCAAAAGGACTTGACTTCTGCAAGGCAAATGCAAATTCTTCATCTTCGGGAACCATGCCCAAAAGCCTTGCTCCGATTTTATCTATTATTTCATCAATATCCTGAAAACAGTCAAGCCTGAAAAATTTTTTCTCGTTAAAATTATTTATCACAAGACGAGTATTATCCAAGCCCATTTCTTTCAGCTTACGACCGATTTTTTCCGCACATCTCACCGACAAAGGCTCTGCATTTGTCAGTATAATGACCTGTTCGGAACTCATAACAGCCGTTTCAAATATCTTTCCTGCACCATGACAGTCTATCAATATATGGTCATAGTCATTTTCTATCGCATTTATCAAAGACCTCATCAATTCGGGATTGATATTATCATCTGTATTCTGAGAGGCTGACATGATAAACAATCCGCTGATACTTTCACAGGAATATACAGCTTTCTGAGGAGAGCAGTTACCGCTGAAAATATCTCCCATATCAAAAAGCAGTCCGTTATCTGTTCCAAACATCAAATCTAATCCCCTGAGATACGGATTGAAGTCTATCAGCAAAACTCTTTTATTTCTCTTTGCAAGGGCTATCCCAAGACCTGCTGTCACAAAGGATTTACCTGTTCCGCCCTTGCCTGAAACTATAGCAGTCACTTTTCCCATTTTCAAAAATACCTCTTTAATAAGCATATCACACAATTAAAATAAAGTCAAGGATTTTTTTTCATGCAAAACGCCGTTTATTCCAGACCTATACCGTGAAAATATGCGTCAAGCATAGTTCTTGCCGTACTCATTGCCGTATAGCTTTCGGAACCGTGTTCGATCATTACGGCTATTGCGATTTCGGGATTATCATAGGGTGCATAGCATATAAAATTTGAATGATCCGAACCGTTGTTTTCAGCCGTACCTGTTTTTGCTGCTATCTGTATGTCAAAAGTATTTATAAGACCATAAGCATTGGCTGCCATATTCATAGCTTTTTGGACTTCTTTAAGATTTTTCATACTGACATCCATATTATCCACTTCAACAGGCTCACTCTTATAAACAACTTCTTTTCCGTCGTATGAAACAACTTTGTCAACTACATGAGTTTTCAGACGGACACCGTTATTTGCGATAGTAGCCGCATAGGTTGCAAGCTGTAAGGGTGTGACCTGATTATCACTCTGACCTATGGCTGCGGGTGATACATAGCTGTCATTCCACTGTGTACCCATTTTTTTACTGTATTCGGGACCTGCAAGAGTTCCGCTGCTTTCTGCAATCTCAACACCTGTTTTTACTCCAAGACCGCACCTTTTGGCATATTTTTGGAGATTCTCTATTCCTAAAAGTCTGCCGGTTTCGGCGAAAAAGACATTGCATGAATCCTCTATCGCATGATAAACATTTATCCAGCCGTGATAGCCCATACAATGCAGATCCAGACCGTTTTCCGTATATATTCCCTCACAGTCGATATATGTATCGGTTGTGATCTTCTTTTCCTGAAGGGCGGCTGATGCTATCATAGGCTTGAAAGTTGAGCCGGGAGCCAATGCTCCCATAAAAGCCCTGTCAAAAAGAGGGTGTGTTTCATCATTTGCAAGTTTTGTATAATCGTCATAGTATTTTGCAAGGTCATAAGTCGGATAACTTGCCGCACACAGCACCGAAAAATCCTTGACATTCAGCATGACCAATGCAGCACCGGTACAGTCACCTCCCTGATACTTGTCGCCTACCCATGCCGAATAGTTATTGGCATAATTGACAGCATCAGCGAGAGCCTTTTGGGCGACTTTCTGATAACGTGTGTCTATTGTAAGATATACACTGTTTCCGGGCTGAGCTTTTTCCATGCTCAGTAAAGATACCTTTCCGTCTGAGCTTCTTTCAAAAGTTCTGCTTCCCTCTGTTCCACGAAGATATTCTTCAAAAGCCGATTCCACACCGTTTTTTCCTATAATATCCGTATAGCCGTAGCCCTTGCTTTTCATTTCTTTATATTCCTCGGCAGAAATGAGTCCCGTTATACCGACAATATGCGGTGCTGTCGTACCGTTTTTATAAGTTCTTCTTGCCGTTGACTCAACAGTAATACCTTTGACATCCTGCATTTTTTCGGAAACCGTCAGCATGGTTTTTTCACTGATATTTTCAGCGAATGTATAAGGGACAGTATAGCTGTAGCCCGAATTTTCCATGTTGTATCTTACACTTGCGATATTTCTCTGCTGTATCCTGTTATATGACTGACAGTTATATTTTGCTGCAAGCCTTGCTATACATTCATCAGCCGTCGAATACGGATTCATGTTCAATTTATCCTTGCTTTTCAGTTCTGCAACATCATCCGCTTTTTCACTGTCAAAAGAATATTTTCCGTCTTTTCCGACAATGACGGGCAGCTTGTCCTCCCATTTTTCTCCGCACTCATCCATCACATTCACAAGACGCAATATACAGTCATTCAGTTCATCATCCGAAATATATATCTTATTTATAACTATCTTATATCCCGTTATATTAACGGCAAGTTCAACACCGTTCTTATCAAATATCTCTCCTCTGACGGAATCGGTCTTTACTGTATAGCTTGCAGATGTTGCCGAAATATTTTCATAATACTCCGAACTGAAAATCTGCCATTCAACAAGTCTTCCCAATAAAACCGCTGCCGCAAGTGCCGTAAATACTCCGAGAAATATATATCTTGATTTAAGTGTTTTTTTTCTTTTCATATCCTTTTCCTCCGGGATTTCAGCGATATTTTCTTATTAAGCAAATAAAACAACGGTATGAACACAAGCGTATACAATATTCTTATAAAATAGTGATTTGAGAATATAGTCCAAAGAGCCGGATATCCCGCAAAGACACAGTAAAATAAAAAATGTGCAGTTAATACAAGAATAACTCCGACAGCTCCCACTGCCATTACCGAAATTATATTTGTCTTTATATAATCCGTCATCAGACGGCTTGTCATATAAGATATTATAACCAGAAATATGCTGAAAAATCCGACAGTGCCACTGTATGAAAAATCTGCAAATATTCCGCATAAAGCACCGAATATTATTGCAGGTATATCATCCTCGAACACTGCCATGGAAATTGCCAGCGGCACTAACAGCACCGCCTTTTCACCGAACATTGACGGCAAAAAATATGGTGTTGCCTGAATCACGAAGGCAAATAATATTTCAACGGCATAAGCCGAATATCTCAATATTTTTCTAAAATCTGTCATTACTATCCACCGTTACTTTTTCAGTTGAATTTTTTGACTATCACAACAGACGATACATTTTTGATATCTTCAAAAGGTTCTATAACGGCTATCGGCATACCCGTATAACTGTCCGTTGAAATTTCCTTTACTTTTCCTATTTTGATATTCTCGGGATATAAATTACTGTTAGCCGTCACCACAATATCATCCTTTGTTATCCTGAATTTCTTCTGAATATTTTTCAGACTCGTAAAGCCTTTTTCATACAGTTCGGGACTGCCCGAAACGATTCCTTTATCCAATGATACTTTATCACAAGCCGATATTTTTGTATCGGGTGAAAGTATCGTTGTGACCTTGCACGAATTGATACCGACTTCACTCACCCAGCCTACCAGACCTTTTTCGGTCAGCACAGGTGCATTTACGGAAATACCGTCATTCATTCCCCTGTTGAGTGTAAAACCGCTGAAATTTTCATTAGGGTCACGACCTATTACCGATGCGACAGCCACTTCAAAATTCTTGTTTTCTTTTTTTATGTCAAGAAACTGTGACAGTTCGTCATACTCTTTTTTTATGTCATAGTAATCTATGAGCAAGTCATTCAGCCTTGTATTTTCCTGTTCAAGACGCTTATTTTCTCTTTCCATCTCGGCATAGCTTTTTTTGGGAGTCATTGCATTGCCTGCCGATGAGACCGTACCTGTCGCAACATACTGTATCGGAGTGATTATAAATCCCGTCACGAAATTATATACATATCCGTTGCCTACCGCCATTATCGCAAAAACAGACAAAATACATATCACTGTGACAAGCACTTTGAATCCTTTTCTTTCAACAATTCTTTTCAAGCATTAACTCTCCTTATTTTGTCATCTGTTTTTTTGACGGTGAATACATTTCCTCAAGACGCTTTCCGGAGCCGAGTGCAACACAGTCCAAAGGAGAATCGGCAACGTGTACTATCATGCCCGTTTCCTTTGCAATCAATTTATTTATCCCACGAAGCAATGCTCCTCCGCCTGTCAGCATTATACCGTTGTCAAATATATCTGCCGACAGTTCGGGCGGAGTTTTTTCAAGTGTCGTTTTTACAGCCTCAACTATCACCGAAAGAGGTTCTTCAAGAGCCTCCCTGACTTCTGCCGAAGATATTTTTGCACTTTTGGGCAAGCCTGTGCTTATATCCCGACCTTTTATATTCATACTGCCCTCTTTTTCATAAGGACACGCCGACCCTATCTGAATTTTTATCTTTTCAGCCGTTTCATTGCCTATCAGAAGATTATATTTTTTACGGACATAACGCATTATTGCTTCATCGAATTCATCTCCGGCAACTCTCACAGAACAAGCTGTAACTATATCTCCCATTGACATAACGGCTGCTTCACAGGTACCTCCGCCGATATCGACTACCATAGTCCCCACAGGCTCATTTACAGCCATATCAGCTCCCATAGCTGCCGCAACGGGTTCTTCCATTATTTCGACCTGTCTTGCACCTGCATTGTTTGCCACTTCATCAATGGCATTTTTCTCTATCTCGGTACATCCCGACGGTACACATATCACCATTCTCGGTCTTGAAAAAACAGACTTCTTCACTACATTTCTGACAAATCTGTTTATCATAGCCGTTGTGATGTCAATATCTGTTATAACTCCGTCTTTGAGCGGTCTTAATACCTCAACTGCATCAGGTGTGCGACCCGTCATTTCCTTTGCCTCGTTTCCGACCGCCAATACACTGTCATTTCTCTTATCAACGGCAACAACCGAAGGTTCACGCAGAACTATCCCGCTGTTTCTGATGTATATAATTGTATTAGCCGTTCCCAAATCTATCCCTATATCCAAATTATCTTCTCCTTTGAAAAACTATAATTAAGACAACTTATATTATAATCGTTCCAACAGCCAATCTCAACTACAATTTTGTCATTTTTTGCCCCGATAAAACTTTCAATTTTTTTACATTTTTCCGCTTGAACCGAATCCGCCTGTACCTCTCTGAGTATCGCCCAATTCATCAGCTTCAGCGAAATCCGCCAATACAACAGGCATTATCACCATCTGAGCAATTCTTTCATTCGGCTGTATCGTATAGGGCTTATCGGAAACATTGCACAAGCCTACACAAATTTCTCCTCTGTAATCACTGTCAACTACTCCGACACCGTTTGAAAGCGTGATACCGTATTTTACGCCAAGACCGCTTCTTGCAAATAAAAATGCTCCCAAATCGGGTCTTTGAAGTTCTATTGCAATACCCGTAGGAATTTTGACAAGCTGTGACGGTTCTATCACAACAGGCTCATCTATACAGGCATACAGGTCTGCACCTGCCGAACCGCTTGTTGCTCTTTTAGGAATGACTGCATTTTCTTTCAACTTTTTAACCTTCACTATTTCTGACATAATTCATTCTTCCTTTCAATATCATTCAACACCACGATAATAAAGTCCTCGTGTAAACTTTCCCTTTTCAAGCGTATCTTTCATTTCAAACGAATCCTCAACGGTAAATCTGAAAACCTCAAAATCTACGCCTTTAATTTCATTTTTCCTGTCGGACAATACAACGGGAACGGAATTTAAAATTTCCGTACAGGCTCCGTAAGACTGCAACGGAAAAGCTATTCCCTTTCTGTCACGAAGATAAGATATTTCCTTTGATGACCTGAACAGTTTTCCGTCATTTCTTGCAGGATTATTTCTTGTGAGCATCAATGGCAGAAGTCCGTAACTCACTATTCCGAGAGGTATCTTTCCGCCTAATCTTGAAATCTGTTCAAGTGTAAGCTCTATCGAAACTTCTATATCCAAAAGACCGTTTTTTTCAGCCCATTCAACCGACGCTGTATTTGTTATATTCAGCCCGAAACCGCCGTGTATATCCATATCAAGCGACTTGGCTATCTCAACAGCACCTAAATTTGATGCCAAAACCTCGTTAATGCCCAAAGTCTGAATATGCTTCAATCTTTCATATATCTTATTTTCAATGCCGAACATACCTCTCGGAATCTCAACGGCAACCGCAAATCCCCTGTCCATGAGAGAGTTATATTCATCATCACTTAAATTTATCGGGACATATATCAGTTCACTGTCAAGAAATTCAGCAGGGATATTCCCGCCAGTGAATCTCCCACGAAAATATTTCGGATTTTTTCTCTGTCTTGTATTGAACTTGGGCAATGTTATTTCCGAAAACTCAACAGGCTTTCTTTTGATACGCTTCTGCATAAGTTCATCAAGGGCATTTCTCCTGAGAGCATTCAGTTCTGACATAGGAATACTTAATCCGTCATCAATATCAGCCGAAAATCCGTTCTCATAAAAAGGCGTACCGCCTGTTTTAGTGAGATTTGAACGGCATTTTTCCTCTGTTACCGCTACTTTGAGAGCCTTTTCGGGAACTGCTCCCGTCACTTCAGCGTAATTCCCGTCACGATCTTTGACTGCAAATCTCAAAGGCTTATCCGACTTCATTGAAAAATCCATTTCAACAGGCACTAAAGGTTTTTCATCCTTGTACATAGTCCTTATTTCCGTGAAAATCTTTTCTGTTGCGGAAGTGACATTTTCCTTTGAGCGTATTCCGAACATATCACGACCTAAATTTCCCATAAAATATCCGTCAGTAAATCCCGACCTTGAAAAAACCGCCTGTAATTTATCGGAAATATCGTTGTCAACTTTTCCGTTATCAAGACTCTGACGGCAAGCCTTCACGGAAACGGCAACATATTCGGGACGTTTCATTCTGCCCTCTATCTTGGCTGATGAAACACCCATTTTTTCAAGCTCACGCAAATTATTTATAATAGAATTGTCTTTAAGACTAAGGGCATAATTATTTCCGTTTTCGGAAGCAAACGGAAGTCTGCACGGCTGTGCACACGAACCCCTGTTTCCGCTCCTTGAACCGAGCATTGCACTGAAATAGCACTGTCCCGAAACACTCATACACAATGCACCGTGCACGAATACTTCAAGCTCGGCTTTTGTTTTCTCGGAAATTTCCTTTATTTCATCCCTGCTCAGTTCCCTTGAAAGGACTACTCTTTTCAGACCCATCTTTTCAAGATATTCAACACCTTTCGGAGTATGCACAGACATTTGTGTCGAGCCGTGTATCCTCATATCGGGTGCAAATTTCCTTACAAGCGAAATAAGCCCCAAATCCTGCATAATAAGAGAATCAACGGGTATCGCACAGGCATATTTTATTATCCTCAAAGCCTCCTCAAGCTCATCATCATGTACAAGTGTATTGCAGGCAAGATATACTTTTACTCCCCTTGCATGACAATATTCAACAGCTTTCCGCAGGTCTTCACGGCTGAAATTCTGTGCAGATGTCCTCGCACTGAGCTTCCATGCTCCGAGATATACGGCATCCGCTCCCATTCTGACAGCAGGATATATGCTTTCAAGTCCTCCCGAAGGTGCCAGAACTTCTATCTTATCCATATCAAAAAATCACTCCTCTTTCCTCAGATTTTTGAAAAAGTCCGGTTCATCATCTGCAATTTCCTCGGCATCCGAAATAAATACCTTCTTTTGAACAGGCTTGACGGATTCCGAGACAGGTGACGGGTCATTGAAAGACGGGTCTTCTTCGACAAGCCTTTTCCTGTAAACGGAAATATTTTTTTTCAGCCTTTCATTTTCCCTTTTCACTTCATTGTATTTGTTCATCTGTTCATTTGCAGCTTCAAGATATTTTTCTATCTGCTCACCCAATGCATCGGCATCACTTTCATATTTTTTCAGCTTATCACAAAGATTTACAGCCGTCAGAATTGCCGCAGCAGTAATGGATATCCGTCCGTTTATGCACATATCCTGTATACTTTCGTCTACTTCTTCCGCAAGCTTTCTTGTATAAGCCTCGCTTTCATGTGTCAATACTATATATTCGGTACCTGCAACGGTTATCTTGACTTTGTTCTTCTTGTCCATCACTCCACACACTTCCTTCTTTGAACGTTGTAATACGTATATTATAGTACATTTCGGCAGAATATTAAAGAGATATTTCGTATAAATGTCCAAAAAAAATTACTTTTTGACAGCAATTATAAATTTCTTACATCATAAAAGAATATTTTTTTTAATTTTAGTTGAAAATCTATAAATTTTAGGTTATAATGTTTTTTGAGTTTTATTGAATACGCTTTTAATATGCGTATTTTTCCGCTTAAATTTTTGGAAGGCTTTTAACAGTTAAGTCAATCTTATAAAAACTTATAAAAGCATGTTGAATAAAGGAAGTGATAACAGCTAAAAAAATATAAAATCCTTTGTAAAGTAAAGGTCGGCGCTTCAAGTAGCAGTTCATAAGACGTCGTCTGTCTGCCCGGAAAAGGCAGCTTAAACGGGGACTGCCGTCGTAATAAATTCAAAGCGATAACCAAGCACAATTATTTATTTTGGCGAATCAGTAAAGAAAGGAAATGTTACTGACACGATATTCATCCACGATTAAAGGTATTTATCGTGTGTACCCGCACGTTAGTGGGGAATTTACGCCTTCGGAGTGTCACGCCAACATTAGTAGATAATGACTGTCATATCGAAAGTGGACACGATGAACAAGGAATGAAACGTAAAAGTTGTTTATAACTTTTTATAAGTTTTTAGTAACGAGGATTGAAATATGTCAAAAACTAAAATTACACCCAACGAGGCGAGAGAACTTATTCTTTCAAAGCTCTCCCATAATTTCGGGGTCGCTCCCAAAGAGGCTACCGACGAGCACTATTATAAAGCTGTTGCTTTGGTAGTGCAGGATCTCATGCGTCAGCAGCAGAAAACCTTTACATCCTCCGCTGTTGCACAGGGTAAAAAAACCGTTTATTATCTTTGTATGGAATTTCTTATGGGTCGTTCTCTCAAAAACGATCTGTATAATCTCGGTCTTGAAGAAACCATGAAGCTCGCTTTGCAGGGTCTTCAAATCAAAATTGAAAATATCTATGAACAAGAGCCTGATGCAGGTCTCGGAAACGGCGGTCTCGGAAGACTTGCAGCTTGTTTCCTTGACGGTCTTGCTACTCAGAATTATTCCGCTATGGGATATTCACTCCGTTACGAATACGGTATATTCAAGCAGAAACTCGTTGACGGCTGGCAGACCGAACTTCCGGATTTCTGGCTTCCGGGCGGCTCTGTATGGCTCCAGCCCCATCCCGAAAAGGCTATCCCTGTATATTTCAACGGTCACATTGAGGAATCATGGGATAAGGAACACCATAATATTGAAATAAAAGATGCCACAAAGGTCATTGCCACACCTTATGATATGCTTGTTCCCGGTGACGGAGGAAAAGGCATAAGCAGACTTCGTCTTTGGGCTGCATCTTCCGACCAGTTCGATATGCCGAAATTCATTCAGGGCGAATATATCAAGGCTATGGAAGAAAAAGCTATGGCTGAAAGCATTACAAGGGTTCTCTACCCGGAGGATAACCATTCCGAAGGAAAAAGCCTGCGTCTGAGTCAGCAGTATTTCCTTGTTTCGGCAACCATTCAGGATATTATCCAAAGACATCTCCGCACTTATGAAAGCCTTGATACACTTCCCGATTATGTTGCTATCCACCTTAATGATACACACCCTGTTCTTGCCATTCCCGAGCTTATGAGAATAATGCTTGACGAATGCGGATATACATGGGACAAGGCGTGGGATATCGTTACAAGAACTATCGCTTATACCAACCATACAGTAATGAGTGAAGCTCTTGAATGCTGGCTTGTTGAGCTTTTCCAGAGAAAACTTCCTCGTATATATCAGATAGTCGAAGAAATCAACAGACGTTTCTGTGAACAGATGAAGAAAGCAGGCGTTGACGATAACAAAATCAAAAAGATGTCTGTTATAAGTGACGGTGTTGTCAGAATGGCAAACCTCGCTGTTATCGCAAGCCACTCTGTCAACGGTGTTTCAAAACTCCACAGTGAGATACTCAAAGAAACCGTTTTCCATGATTTCTATACCGTAACTCCCGAAAAATTCAAGAATGTCACAAACGGTATCGCCCACAGAAGATGGCTCAACCAGTCAAATCCCGGACTCGCTTCATTCATCACCGAACTTATCGGAAATGGATTTACAAAAGATGCCAATGAACTTGAAAAACTCATGGCTTATAAAAATGATATCGCTGTACTTGACAGACTTGCCGAAATCAAAAAGGAAAATAAAGAATATATGGCTAAGTACATCAAAGCCAATAACAATATTATCGTTGATACCGACTCTATATTTGATGTACAGGTAAAACGTCTGCACGAATACAAACGTCAGCTTATGAACGCTCTGCATATCTACAGCACTTATATTTGGCTTCGTGATAATCCCAATGCCGACTATCAGCCCAAAACCTATATCTTCGGTGCAAAGGCAGCTTCGGGATACTATTTCGCAAAGCAGATAATCAAATTCATCGTTACCCTTGCAAATAAAATAAACAGCGACCCTCGTGTAAATAAAAAGCTCAAGGTCGTATATCTTGAAGATTATCGTGTATCCGTTGCCGAAAAACTCATCCCTGCAGCCGAGATAAGCGAACAGATATCCCTTGCAGGTACAGAGGCATCAGGTACAAGCAACATGAAATTCATGATAAACGGTGCTGTCACTCTCGGAACTCTTGACGGTGCAAATGTCGAGATACTTGAAGCAGTCGGCAGTGACAATGCTATCATATTCGGCATGACTACTCCCGAAGTAAGGCAGCTCCAGAAACAGGGCTATTATCCGTCAGTTCCCTATAACAACAACGGCATCATCAGACAGGCTGTTGACGGTATACGTTCTGAATTCGGCTTTGATGAGATAGCCAATTATCTTGCAACAAAAGATACCTACATGGTACTTGCAGATTTTGCCGACTATTCTCTTACTCAGCAGAAAGCCTCAAGACTTTATGCCGACACCCATACATGGAACAGAATGTCCCTTGTCAATATCGCAAAAGCAGGTCGCTTTGCAGCAGACCGTTCTATCCGTGACTATGCCGAAACTATATGGGGCATAACTCCCGTAGAAAATCTTTGATGATTTTTTATAACTTGATATAAACATTCACTCCCCTGTCGGAAAATTCGGCTGAGGGAGTGGATTTTTTATTTTTACAAGATTCCCGCTTTCCCACTTTCATACCCCATAGGCAAACAAAATCTCCCTGTCCGTCACCTTTCGGCAACTGACAGGGAGATAAGGAGTACTGTCAAATATCAATATTTTGATATTCCTTTGCGGTTCATTTTTTTCAGTATAAGCGATACAGTCAATTCATTGTTGCTTGATTTCTCTCTGTTCAAAAGAGCACGAAGCCGACTGTCGCTAAGGTCACAAATTTTTGCGGAATATTGTTTTGAAGCTCTGTTTATTGAGATTACTTTGATATGCGTGACTTAAAGATAGCAATGGGTATCAATATCCAACCGACAAATATCGCATACGTCAGTTTTCTAAAAAATATATTTGTCAATGTGCCAATAAGAACTTTATTCGCATAAACAGTTTGGTTGACCGCCCAATAGCCTGCGATTACATATATAATAAATAATATTGCAGCCATAAAAAATCCTCCTTTTATTTAAAATTCACTCTTTTTTCACACTTGAGCAAAAACAGCCTTTCCATTTCATCAGCCATTTTCTCAAGATACCTGCTCTCTGCAAATTGATTGCATATAAGCAAAACACAAAGCGACACTAACAATCCTTCCTGTTCTTTCGGGGAAGAACTTATATATCTTGCATCATTCTTTAAATCATTCAGAATTTTGGGATTCTGCGTAAGTATTCTCAAATTATCAGGATGAGCTGCCCCGACCAGTATTGAAGAAACTTTGAAAGAAGAATAATTTGGTACAACATAATCCGCAAATAAATCTATACCCGTGTATTTTTGTATATTATAAGATTTCAGAACGCCTTGCCTGACAAGATAGGAATTTATTTGATTAAGGCTTTCCGCAACCGCATCGACACAGTGTTCTACAGGTTTGCCAAATAATTTGTCTATCAATTTCAGACCTTCTTTTTCATTGTTTACTTTTAAATCAGCTTCATATAATTTTTCATTACTTCTTTTTACTATAAGCTTCAATTTTTTTTGTAAAGACTCATATATAATTTCAGGTGTATCGCTCACAATAAACATCTCCTCGATTTTTTCAGAAAAAATTCCAATTTTCCGCTGTAATAGCTGTCTATCAGTTCATCATGTCACAAAATTTTCTTTGAATCATTAACAGACCTCAGCTTTTTTCGTTAATGGTCATTTATATAATTTTCTGATATAATAATATCATTTTCAAGAAATTTTAAAAAGCCAAAACAGTTCCGAAATTATTTTTTTATTCGGAACTGTTTTGGCTTGACTTTTTAAAATGATGTCATAAAATTCTCAGCGGAATTTATAAGAATTTCTTTGTCCGTTTCGGAATACTCAAAAGATATTATCTCATTGATAATATACTTGAATGGCATTGGAATGTTATCATCAGGCTTGCAATTATCATAAAACCATTCGCTTAAATTTGAAAAATGTGTAAAGCAATAATCGGTAAGATTTTGGTCATACTCCCCATCATATACTCTTTTCAAATGGTCGTAAAGTTCAAGATATGTTTGATAACGGTCAAAATTTTTGCCGTTATCTTTTTCGATTTTATATTTTGTTGGTTTTAATATACTGCGTATATTTGGCATATAACCCTTCTGTTCTGTCATTTTCTTAATTTTGCGGCTCAATACAGCAGTATAAATATACGGCTTTATCTGTTTCAGCCTATCATGTGCATTGACCTGTCGGATAAGCTCACCGATATTTTCTTCAAAAACTTCATTTTTGTTAAACGAAATAAATATATCATACTGCATCAGGGTATCATAAAGAATTTTGCGCTCCTCAGAATCCGCTTCACCGAATGTACTCGTTTTGATGTGTGCTGATATATCGGAAATCTTTTGATAATTGTATTTTTCCCACCAAAATAATGTATGAAGATAATACATCTTTTCGGACTGTTCAAGCCACAATTCTACTTTTTGTTCATTATCTTCTATTTCCCCAAAAAGCAGGAATACTTCACTCAGCATCGCTGTATAAAGAAATTCAGCTTCCATTCCCGTATCGTGCTTTAACAGTTCCGCAATATCTGTACAAACCTGACTGATATTATTTTTTTCTATCCCTTTAACAGAAAGCAGATTATCAAATTTTCCGCAAAATTTATCAGCCGCTGTAACAGCCGTTTCAAAATCAATGCCACGCTGAAGAAGTTTTTCTTCCATAGAAACATAATTTTCTGCTTCATCATCAAGAAACTTTTCAATTTCTTCATCATATCCACTTAACATCTGTTTTCACCTTCAATCTTTTTGAATATAAAAAGTTTCTGTGATGTGTATGCACGTTAATTCAATCACGGCTTTAGGGTTTTGATTACTGAATCTCTCTATACCAAAAAATATTCTGAAATTTGCGGAATCGTAACAAATATTTCTATGATATCCGGAAAATCTTTTTTGATTCTTTCGGCACATTTCAGACAAAATTCATGCTTTTTAATGTTATTTTTTCTCAAAACTTCCTTATATCCCCATATATGAGTAAATGACTTTTGAATATCCAATTCGCTTTCATTCATCAGTGTTCCGACAGGGATACTCCATTGCTCTGCACACATTCCCAACAATCTTTGTTCAGCAAATACCATACTGCATAAATCATTTTCCGTTTCAAGACAATGACGCATAAAATTTATGGATTCCGAAAGATAATAATTTTTAAACAAACCGTCTTTGATATACAAAAAAGCTGTATTACAAGGCAGTACACTTCGGTCAAAGCCATAATTGAATTTATATTTTTCATCCATTTTGAAATAG
>CACZZB010000018.1 GCA_902785555.1 uncultured Ruminococcus sp. | reverse complement strand
CTTACCGCTTTTTTCAAAGGGCGGATATTCCGTTATATATTTATCTTCAAAGGGATTTTTTGCAAACAGTTTACTTTCGTCTTTTGAATAATTTTCTATATAGACTACTTTGCAGGGGTCTTCAAGACCATAGCCATCATCATCAACGACATAGAACTGCAAAATGCCCTTTGTCGGAAAATTCTCTAATGGCGGCATTTCTTCCAAATTTATCTGAGCCATGAAGAACATAGGATTGCCGTTTTCATCTTTTGGATAATCCTCGATTTTTTCAAGATCCTATTTTGCTTTCCCAAGGCTTTGTTTCACTCGGTACAAACTTTATTTCATTGCAAGTCTTATAAGTTTTTTCTAATTTTTCTCTGAATTTTTCCAGTTCTTTCGGAAATTCCATTCAAACCACTCCTAAAAAATTTATATAATTATTATAATTTTTTATGAAAGTAATGTCAACTGTTTTTGGTGAAATAAAAATAACAGGTTGGGTAAATT
Organism: uncultured Ruminococcus sp.; assembly: GCA_902785555.1. GTDB lineage: Bacteria > Bacillota > Clostridia > Oscillospirales > Acutalibacteraceae > UBA1213. Next base: position 33,156 of record CACZZB010000018.1, on the reverse strand, counting down.
AATACCCAGCCTGTTGAATTTTTTACCAACTTATGCAAGAAGGATTCGGGAAACCGTATTTGTTTCTTCTGCCATCTGATATGTAGTCACCATAGAGGAACATTTCAAGTTCATCTGCACGTCTGTACAGTAAGCCGTAGTAGCATACACCGCTTGCATGATGATATGAGAGCATTTCATTGATAAGGGCATTTCTGTTGACATTGTTCAAATCTCTTACGGTCTGAGAGCCGCTTGAAGTGACATTGAGATATGTACTGCTGCAATAGCCTGTTTTTCCTGAGGAAGTTTGTACTTTGTACCATACGGTATTGTATTTGTTGTTGTCAATAATACTGACGGTTTCACCCTTATTGAGGAGTGTAATGGCATTTGAAGAAGCTGTCGGGCTTTGACGGAGATACAGACCGCCGTCGGCTGTAACTTTGCCTGTCAGCTTGCCTGTTGACACAGTGCCGTAGGAATTAAGGAGAATATTTTTAAGGTCGGAGGAGCTTGTCCAGCCTGTGCCGAGATTGTAGGAGAAGCTGACAAGAGCATCAAACTGCTGTTGGTTGAATCTTACATTATTGTTGATTAGCATTTGGTTTACTTTGGATGTATATACATCATTGTTCACGGCATTGACGAGGAGAGCATAGCCTTCATTTCTGGTGAGATGGTCATAGAATTTTTCGCCTTCCCATACAACATAGCCGTGAGCGAGTGTCGGGATATTGTTTGCGAGTGTATCATAGGTTATGCTTGATACGAAGCCTTCTTTTTCTGCAATAAATTTGATAAGACCGTCACTTGCACGGAGTTTTTCAAGACCTGTCTGAGTATGTGATGTTTTGGAAGTTACATAAACATCGCTTACAGCGTCGGCACAGGTTTTCCACTGATTGTTTTTTTTGGCGTATGCGGTAGTTTTGAATGTACCTGCCTGACTTGTTTTGAAAGCACCTTCCCATACATAAGTGTTGCCATCGGGGGTCTTTTTGGTTGCTTTGACTTTGAGTACCTTACTGCCCATGTTGACATTGAAATATACGTCTTCAACAGTTTTGTCCGTTATTGCAAATAAAGTGACATTCTGATTGAGCGTAGCGGAGTTTGGAGAAGAATAGGCGAATTTTACAGGTTCAGCCTCTGTTACGGTAACGATACATACAGCCTTGTTGCCGTAATAGTCGGTATATGTTACAGCTACTTTTCCGGGATTTTTGGTTTCTATAAAACCGTCACGGACAGTTGCTATGTTGGTATCGGTAGTACCCCAGTAAGATGCGTTATAGCCTTTTATGTAGATAGTTTTACCTGCGGTCGTTGAAGCGGTATATCTTGAAAGTCTGACATTTCCGCTTGAAACACCGTTCACTTTGACATTACATCTTGCAAATACCTTGCCTGTGGAGTCAGAGGCGGTTATAACAGCAGTACCGCTTGAAAGACCGCTTACTCTGCCATTGTTGACACTTGCAACGTTTGTGTTGCTTGAAGACCATTTTATCTGCATGGACGAGTTTGATTTTTTTGCTGTGAGGAGAATGGAAGAACCGACATTGATGGTTGCACTTGTCTGTGAGAGGGAGATGGAATCTTTATTATTTACGGATACCTTGCATACAGCGGATATGAGAGATGTCGTGTCGTATGCTATGATATTTGCCTCACCTGAGGAAACAGCGGTTATTTTACCGTTGGCATCAACGGTTGCGACAGTGCTGTTTGATGACTTGAATTTGACATTTTTACTGCCGGTGTTTGTGGAGAATGTAAGAGTATAGGTGTTACCGACTATTAATGTTTTTGATGTATCTGAGAGGGTTATTGAAGTATACTCTGTTTTGACAGTGTTAACAGTGCATTTGGCGGTTTTTTTGGTTTTGGAATCGGTTGCGGTTATAACAGCCTGACCAGCGGAAACAGCGGTAACTTTTCCGTTTGAATCAACCTTGGCGATTTTAGCATTTGAAGATGTCCATGTGACAGTACCCTGATTGGAGGAAGCTTTGAGAGTGAAGGACTGACCGATAGCCATTTTTTTGGAAGTTGCCGAAAGAGTGATATTGGCGGAAGTTGTTGTGACGGAGGTATTGGAAGAAGAAACGAATTGGATATAATCGGTACATACATAGCCCACTGTACCGTTCTGAAGTTTTACATAAGCCCATGAATTGCCGGAAAATCTGATAACGTCTATTTTTGTATTCTTGGGTATAGTTGTGATGATATCGTAACCTGTACCTGCTCCTTTTCTCATATTAAGGGCATCGGTCGTAACGGCATCTGTCGTTACATCAAGATAATCGGCAGAACAGTATCCCGTTGTACCGTCTGAAAGTTTTACTTTGACCCAGTTTGCATTAGACCTGTCGATAATATTCAAAGTTGTGTTTTGGTCAATGACTTTGATAACATTGTAGTTTGTGCCTGCACCTTTTCTCAGATTAAGGTCGGCAGTAGTTTTGGCATAAATATCGTCGTATGCGGAAACTGTCAGATTAACGGCATTTGTAGATACAGCGATAAGTGCCGAGCATGACAATACAGCCAAAACTTTTTTGAATTTTAATCTCATGAAAACAAAACCTCGTTTCTTTTTTACAAAAAATTAACATCCGTATCATAATTGTAACAATTATTATTATATAACTGTAAAAAATATATTGCAAGTAGAAATAATTTGTCGATTATAGTGCATAATGTACAAATAAAATAAATGTTGACATTGGTATGATAAAAATTTATAATATAGTAGTTGAAAAATATGTGGAGGAAAATAATATGGCAGTTATAAAAGCGGAAAACTTAAGTCTTGTTTACGGAGCAGGAACTTCTTTTGAAAAAACTGCTCTTTCGGAAGTGAGCTTTGAAATAGAAAAAGGTGAGTTTATCGGCGTTATAGGACATACGGGTTCGGGCAAATCAACTCTTGTACAGCTTTTGAACGGTCTTTTGAAGCCGACAAGCGGAAAAGTATACTTAAATGATAAGGATATCTGGGAAGAACCCAAAAAAATAAAGAATGTAAGATTCAAAGTAGGAATGGTGTTTCAGTATCCCGAGTATCAGTTGTTTGATGAAACAGTGTATAAAGATATTTCATACGGTCCGAGAAATATGGGACTTGATGAGCAGGAAATTGACGAAAGAGTCAGAAAAGCGGCTGAATTCACGGGTCTGAAAAAGGAATTGCTGGATAAATCACCGTTTGACCTGTCCGGCGGTGAAAAAAGAAGGGCAGCCATTGCGGGAGTAGTTGCAATGAATCCTGAAGTGCTGATACTTGATGAACCAACGGCAGGACTTGACCCTTTGGGAAGGGATGCCTTGCTTTCACAGATAAGGGATTATCATGATGCAAATAAAAATACTGTTATACTTGTATCTCACAGTATGGAGGATATAGCGAGAGTTGCCGACAGGATACTTGTAATGGAGCACGGTAAAAAACTGATGCTCGATACTCCGAAAAATGTATTTTCAAGGGGCAGGGAGCTTGAAAATACAGGACTGAGAGTTCCGCAGGTAACAAAAATAATGATGCTGCTTAAAGAAAAAGGTATACCTATAAATCAGGATATACTTACAGTGGAACAGGCTTTTAATGAAATAATAAACTATCTTGGAAGTAAGAAGGAAGGATAAATTATGGTAAGAGATATAACACTGGGACAGTTTATGCCCGGAAAGTCGATAATTCACCGTCTGGATGCACGTTCAAAGATACTGCTTCTGATAGCATATATAGTTTTTATATTTGCAGCCGGAAATTATGTTTCATTATTGCTTATAACATTATCGTCATTACTGATAGTTTTTTTGACAAGGATAAAGTTCATGATGTACCTAAAGAGTATGAGGGTGATATTGTTTGTAGTAATATTCACGGGAATACTGAATATTTTTTACGGTACGGGAAATGTCCTCTGGGAATGGCAGTTTATAAAAATTACCGATGGGGGACTGAGCAATGCTTTGTTTGTTACGATAAGGATAGCTACTCTTGTAATGGTGAGTTCTATACTGACGTTCACAACTTCACCGTCAGACCTGACCGATGCACTTGAAAAAATCATGAAGCCTTTGACGATATTTCATGTAAAAGTGCATGAAATAGCAATGATGATGACGATAGCACTGAGATTTATCCCTGTACTTCTTGAAGAAGCGGATAAAATAATGAATGCCCAAAAAGCAAGAGGGGCAGACATGGAGAGCGGAGGAATAATAAAGAGGATAAAGGCATTGATACCTGTTCTTATACCGCTGTTTGTATCATCCTTCAGACGTGCGGGTGATCTTGCAATGGCAATGGAATGTCGTTGCTATAACGGAGGCAATGGCAGAACAAGAATGAAACAACTGAAATTTACGATAGTCGACTTGATAGGGCTGCTGTTTTGCATAGTGATATTTACAGGAGTTATACTTTGCAATATATATTTTAAGACGGTGATGATATGAGAAATATATTGATAAAAATGAAATATGACGGCAGTAATTATCACGGATGGCAGATTCAGAACAATGCAGTGACCGTTCAGGAAACTTTTCAAAATGCCTTGCAGAGTATAATAGGGGAATTGCCCGAAATAAAGGGCTGCAGCCGTACAGATTCGGGAGTCCATGCAAATATGTATTGTCTCAATTTTCATACCGAGCATAAGATAGAATGTATGAGGCTGATATATGCACTCAACAGCAGACTTCCGAAAGATATAGCGGTATTTCAGGCTTTTGAGATGCCGGAGGATTTTCATGCAAGATATTCATGCAAGGGCAAGGAATATATATATAAAATTTGGAACAGCAGGATAAGAGATCCTTTTCGTGAGGGGTATGCACTGCATTATTGGTATGACACGGATATCGACAGCATGAATGAAGCGTGTGAATATTTGAGAGGCAGGCATGATTTTACATCATTCTGCACAGTGGACGGCAACAGGGAAAAAGGAGATTTTCACCGAACCGTGACAGAGCTTGATGTCAGCAGGGAAGGCAGTCTTATAACAGTCAGGATACAGGCTGACGGGTTCTTATATAATATGGTAAGGATAATAGTCGGAACGCTTTTGAATGTATCGGAGGGGAAATTCAAACCGTCGGATATTCCGGATATATTGAATGCTCTCGACCGTACAAGATCCGGTCCGAAAGCTCCTGCACATGGTTTATATCTCAATAAAGTTTTTTATTGAAAGAAAGGAAAATATATGAAAAAAAGCAGAGAATATATAAACAGCCTTAAAAAAGGAAAGGAAAGAGAGCATTTAAGCTATGAAGACCAGCCGTTGAATGATTTAAATGATGATGAGCCGTTGCCGGAACACGCCACAAAGCATTTTTTTAAAGTCTTTCTGATAATTTTTATCTCGGTAGTATTGGTCATTATATGGGCAAATATAGATAAACTGACACCTGATAATATATCTCATTGGGTGGAGTATGACCTTTTGGGAAAAACCGAGGGCGAAGGCTATCCGGCGAGCTTTTCGGGGGCGGATGTTGATACGGATAATTTTGACCTTATGGACGGAGCACCTGTTTACTGCACCGAAACATCAGTCGCTGTACTGAATCCCAATGCCGGAAAGTATCAGAGCTTCAATCACGCATACGCAAATCCCGCATTGAGCACAAATTCAAATTATTCAATTGTTTATAATATAGGAGCAACGGGCTATACAATTATCAACAGAAACAGTATAGTCAGAAGTGACAATGTTGGAAATAATATTTTTTGCGGAGATATATCTCCCAACGGTGTTTACTGTCTTCTTACCGACAATGAGAATTATCTCGGAAAATTGACTGCATACAGGTCAGACGGTCTTGAGATGTATACATATTCTTTTGCGGATTTTTATGTAAACAGGGTTTCGATAAGCAAAGACGGAAGACGTGCGGTAGTGTCGGGGATATCCGCAAAAAACGGCGGATTGCTTTCGGCAATATATGTATTGGATTTTTCACAGAGCAGTTATATGCAGAGATATGAATTTGATGATGTATTTATATATGACCTGAAATATCTTGATAACGGAAATGCTGTTGCAGTTGCAGATAAATCGGCTTATTACATAGATATAGGAAAAGGCTCGAAAAAAGATATAGATTATCATTCAAGGTTTATAACGGAATACGATTTAAGCAGACAGAACGGTATGATAATGTCGCTTTCCTCAACGCCCGACGGCAGAGAATGTGATATTTTAATGGCAGATGCCGAGGGTGATGTACTGTCGGGAATATTTACGAACCGAAAAGTAATTTCATCCGATTATTCAAACGGAAATACAACGGTTCTTTTTGATGACGGTGAGATGGCGATATATAATTCAAAAGGCAAAAAATTATCATCTGTGACCTTGTCAACGGATGCAAGAAAAGTGAAGATATCGGATAAAAGAATATACGTTCTTGGCAAAAGCAGTCTTTACTGCATTACACAGGACGGCAACGGTGAACTTCATATCGAAAGCAAAAATTCGGATAAAAATAAATAATATTTGCAAAAAATCTATTGACAAAGTGCTTTTTGATATTTATAATAGAAAAAGGCGTTTTAAATAATTAGGCGGAGGCGGGCTTTATGATTCTTGAACTGAAAAAGATATTTTTAAACGAGAACGAGAGTCTCTCAACGCATGAGGAAATGGAATTTTCCGATATGCGTGAAAACTTCCGCAAACCTGTTTCGGTCGATATTTCCGTGAGAAACAGGGCAGGACTCGTTATATTCGGGGCTGAGGCAAAATTCACTTACAGTGCCGACTGCGACCGATGTGCTGTTTTTACGGAGAAAGACTATGCCTTTAAATTCAGTCATATTCTCGTCACAGAACTTTCAGACGAAAGCAGTGATGACTATATACAAGCACCTGACTATAAGCTCGATACTGTGTCTTTACTCAGAGATGATATTCTTTTGGAACTGCCGTCAAAGTTCCTTTGCAAAGAATCCTGTAAGGGCTTGTGTCCAAAGTGCGGAAAAAATCTTAATGAAGGGAAATGTTCCTGTTCCGAAAAGGAAACAGACCCGAGGTTGGCAGTGCTGAAACAGCTCCTGTCAGAATGATTTTCAGTACTTTTATTCAAGGAGGTAAATTACAATGGCAGTACCAAAGAGAAAAACTTCTAAGGCAAGAAAGAACACAAGACGTTCGGCAGTATGGAAACTTGAAGCTCCTGCTCTTGCAAAATGCCCTCAGTGCGGTGAGTTCAAACTTGCTCACAGGGTATGCACAAACTGCGGCACTTACAACGGCAGAGAAGTAATTAAACAAGAGGCTTGATTATTTTTTTGACAGCCTTCCATTTTTTCATGAAAACAGAGAAGGAGTTTATTTTCCTTCTCTTTTTTGTTTTTTTATTCAGGAATAGGGGTGATAAAATGTCCAAACCCGTAGTTGCGATAGTAGGCAGACCAAATGTGGGAAAATCGACACTTTTCAACAAATTGGTCGGGGAAAGAATAGCAATAGTAAATGATACACCGGGAGTGACCCGTGACAGGATATTCGGTGAGTGTGAGTGGAGAAACAGAAAAATATCACTTGTAGATACAGGCGGTATAGAACCGTATTCTGATGACATTATATTGAAGCAGATGAGAAGACAGGCACAGCTTGCCATAGAAGCGGCAGATGTGATAATTCTTGTTACCGATATCAACAGCGGTCTTGTGGCGACCGACCATGAAGTGGCGTCAATGCTCCAGAAAAGCGGCAGACCTGTTGTATTGTGTGTAAATAAGTGTGACAGGGTAGGAGAACCCGACCCGAATTTCTATGAGTTTTATAATCTCGGCTTGGGCGAACCTATACAGGTATCTTCGGTGCATGGTCACGGTACAGGTGATCTGTTGGATGCAGTGTTCGAGAATCTTCCCGAACAGTCACAGAATGAAGATGAAAGCGATACGATAAGTGTTGCGATAATAGGCAGACCGAATGCAGGAAAGTCATCGCTTGTCAATAAGATAACCGGTGAGGAAAGATGTATCGTTTCAAACATTGCAGGAACGACCCGTGACAGTATTGACACAGGGATAGAAAATAAATTCGGCAGATTCAGACTGACCGATACGGCAGGTATCAGAAGAAACAGCCGCATTGAGGACGATATAGAAAAGTACAGTATAATCCGTGCAAAAATGGCGATAGAACGCAGTGATGTGTGTATTGTCATGATAGATGCGGCAGTCGGATTTACCGAGCAGGATTCAAAAATAGCGGGACTTGCACATGAATCGGGCAAAGCGTGTATAATAGCGGTCAATAAATGGGATGCTGTCGAGAAAAATGATAAGACCATGAACGAGTACAGGAAAAAACTTGAAAATGATTTTTCATTCATGTCCTATGCACCAATGGTATTCATTTCGGCAAAAACAGGACAAAGACTTGACCGTCTTTTTGAACTGATAGTGACAGTCGTAAATTCGGCAGCTATGAGGATATCGACAGGTATGTTGAACGATTTGCTCGCAGAGGCGACTGCAAGAGTCCAGCCTCCGACAGACAAGGGCAGACGCTTAAAAATACTTTACATGACACAGGCATCGGTAAAGCCGCCTACATTTGTATGCTTCGTAAATTCAGCGGAATTGTTCCATTTTTCATATCAGAGATACCTTGAAAACCGTATCCGTGAAACCTTCGGTATGCAGGGAACTCCGATAAGATTCATCATAAGGGAACGAAGCGACAAGAAATAATTAGCAATTAGCAGTTAGCAATGTGCAATTAATTGTGTGCTGCAGGTTATTGTAAAATTTCGGATAATTAAATTATGGGGTGTTTTTTGTGGGAGAATTGGGAGAATTTTTTTCGCAGTATTGGGTAAGAATAATAATAGCGGTATTTGCAGCGTATCTTATGAGCAGTGTCAATACTTCGATAATAGTAACCAAAATAGTCATGCACAAGGATATAAGAACAATGGGCAGCGGCAATGCAGGATTTACAAATGTACTCAGGTGTGTCGGAAAAGTTCCGGCGATAATAACATTTGTAGGGGATTTCCTGAAAGGTGTCATATCCGTTGCAATATCGTATTTTCTGATGTGGGGAGAGCCTGTTTTGTATCAGAATTATCTTATGTGCACGGCAGGACTTTTTGCAGTAGTGGGTCATACAATGCCCGTTTATTATAAATTCAAAGGCGGCAAAGGTGTCGTTACAACAGCCTCGGTCATGCTTATGACTGATTGGAGGGTACTTATAGTTGCACTTCTGATATTTGTTATAGTCTTCACGGCTACGAAAATAATATCGGTGTGTGCTTTGGTAAATGCGTCAATGTATCCGATAACAGCCTTTGTATTGAGGATTCTTGACCATAACGGTGTATTGGGAGTTGTTACGCCTTTACAGAATCCGTCAATGTCGTTTGTATGGTATTCGGCTGTACTTGCACTTCTGACAGGTATACTTGTAATTGTCCGTCATAAGGATAATATCAAAAGACTTTTAAAAGGCGAGGAAAAAAAGATAACTGCAAAAAAATAAGAATTTTTCGGGCTTGAACCAAAGTGCTAAAAGGTTTGAGCCTTTTTTATAAAAGAGAGGGAAAATATATAATGGCATTCAAGAAAATAGAGGTAAAAGGTGCAAGAGAACATAATTTGAAAAACATAAATGTTGATATACCGAAAGATGAACTTGTTGTAATAACAGGACTGTCGGGTTCGGGAAAGTCATCACTTGCGTTTGATACGCTGTATGCGGAGGGGCAGAGGAGATATGTTGAATCATTGTCATCGTATGCAAGGATGTTTTTGGGTCAGATGGATAAGCCTGATGTTGACAGCATAGACGGACTTTCACCGTCTATTTCGATAGACCAAAAGACAACTTCAAAGAATCCACGTTCAACGGTGGGCACAGTGACGGAAATATATGATTATCTCCGATTGATGTATGCAAGGATAGGAATACCGCATTGTCCGGTATGCGGAAGAGAGATAAGACAGCAGACGGTTGACCAGATAGTTGACAAGGTGCTTGAAATGCCCGAAAAGACAAAAATACAGGTAATGTCACCTGTTGTAAGGGCAAAAAAGGGCGAACACAGAAAAGAGCTTGAATCAGCGGCAAAGGGCGGATTTGTCAGAGTGCGTGCTGACGGGATAATATATGACTTGTCGGAGGAGATAAAACTCGAAAAGAATAAAAAGCATAATCTTGATATAGTCATAGACAGACTTGTGATAAAGCCCGATATACGTTCAAGGCTTGCGGATTCTGTTGAAACAGCCTCGAAGCTGTCCGGAGGATTGATATTGGTTTCCGTGAACGGAGGAGAGGATATCCTTTTTTCACAGAATTATGCTTGTCCCGAACATGGAGTAAGTATAGATGAATTAAGTCCGAGAATGTTTTCATTCAATAATCCCTATGGAGCATGTAAGAAATGCACGGGCTTGGGCGTATTCATGCAGATAGATATAAACCGTATAGTTCCCGATTGGAACAAGTCAGTAAGACAGGGAGCGATAAAAGGAAGCGGCTGGGCAATGGAGGGAAGTACCATTGCAACAATGTACTTTGAAGCACTGGCGGAAAAATACAAATTTTCGCTTGACACTCCCGTAAAAGACCTGCCTGATGAAATTATGGATATCATTCTGTATGGAACCAAAGGGGAAAAGATAACCATTCACCGTAAGAACGAATACGGTTCGGGTGTTTATAATACTGAATTTGAGGGAATAATAAATAATCTTGAAAGAAGATTCCGTGAAACACAGAGTAATTGGGTAAAGTCTGAAATTGAGGGATATATGTCAGCCGTGCCGTGTGATGCCTGCAACGGAAGAAGACTGTCACCCGAGAGCCTTTCTGTGACTATCGGAGATATGAATATAAGTGAATTCTGTGATATGTCTGTCGAACAGGCGATAGAGTTTACAAAAAATGCGACGCTTTCGGAGAGGGAAAGATTCATAGCAAAATCTATCACAAAAGAGATAGAAAGCCGTCTGAATTTCCTGAAAAGCGTGGGGTTGTCGTATTTAACGCTGTCAAGGTCGGCAGGGACTCTTTCGGGCGGTGAAAGTCAGAGAATAAGGCTTGCAACTCAGATAGGTTCATCATTGTCGGGAGTGCTGTATATACTTGATGAACCGAGTATAGGACTGCATCAGAGAGATAACGACAAATTGATAGCTACACTGAAAAATCTGCGTGATTTGGGCAATACTGTTATTGTAGTTGAACATGATGAAGACACAATGTATGCGGCAGATCATATAATAGATATAGGACCCGGTGCAGGCGTTAACGGAGGAGAATTGGTCTGTGCAGGAAGTGTTGAGGATATAAAGAAGTGTGAGCGTTCGTTGACGGGACAGTATCTCAGCAAGAAGATGTATATACCTGTACCCGAAAAAAGACGTGAGGGCAATGGAAAGATACTGAAGGTTGTCGGTGCAAGGCAGAATAATCTGAAGAATATAGACGTTGAATTTCCGCTGGGAAAATTTATATGTGTTACGGGAGTATCGGGTTCCGGAAAATCATCTTTGATAAATGAGATTCTGTACAAGAAATTGGCAGAGGAACTGAACGGTGCAAGGGCATTGCCCGTGAATTGCGACAGGATAGAGGGAATTGAAAATCTTGATAAGGTGATAGACATAAATCAGTCGCCCATAGGAAGAACGCCACGTTCAAATCCTGCAACATATACGGGAGTATTCACGGATATAAGAGAGCTTTTTGCACAGACGACTGATGCTAAGATGCACGGATTCAATTCGGGAAGATTTTCATTCAATGTCAAGGGCGGAAGATGCGAAGCGTGTCAGGGTGATGGTATTGTCAAGATAGAAATGCACTTTTTGTCTGATGTATATGTACCGTGTGAGGTGTGCAAGGGCAGGAGATATAACCGTGAAACACTTGAAGTGAAATACAGGGGAAAGTCGATATATGATGTTCTTGAAATGACTGTTGATGAAGCATGGGAATTTTTCGTGAATCATAATAAGATAAGCACAAAGTTGAAGACGCTGCATGATGTAGGTCTCGGATATGTGAAATTGGGACAGTCGGCTACGACACTTTCAGGCGGTGAGGCACAGAGAGTTAAACTTGCAACGGAGCTTTCAAAGCGTTCAACGGGAAAGACGATGTATATACTTGACGAGCCTACAACGGGACTTCATATAGCGGATGTACACAGGCTTATAGAGGTCTTACAGAAATTCGCTGATGAAGGCAATACAGTCGTTGTGATAGAGCATAATCTTGACCTTATAAAAACAGCTGACCATATAATAGATTTAGGTCCTGAGGGCGGTGACGGAGGAGGAACCGTCATAGCAACGGGAACTCCCGAAGAAATTTGTAATCATGAGCAGTCATATACAGGCAGGTATCTTAAAAAGTATTTGTCGAATTGAAAAAATCATCTTGTAGTCATGGTAAAAATATGGTATAGTATATGTAAAATTTAAGGAAACAGGTGATTTTTAAATGACATTGCTTTTTGATATCGGTGTAATAGCTATTGTTGTGCTTTTTGCCATATCGGGTTACAGGAAAGGGCTTTTGGTATCCGTTGTGAATGTCGTTGGAACGGTAGTGGCAGCGGCAGTTTCACCGGTTCTGGCATCGGTGTTTTCATCTATGGTATACACTAATTTTATCAGGGGAGCTATCATTGATTCGGTCGCAAAGGCGGCGGAAGATATTCCCATCAATGCCACTGCATTGCAGAAAGCAACGGAATTATTGGCAAATGTACCGAATTCCATATTCAATATGCTGTCGTTGGAAAACGGTATGGAAACTCAAAAAATGTCTGAGGCGATTTCGGCATCAACGAATCTTGATTTACCGAATCTGGTTGAGAGTATGGTAAGTACAAAAGCATTGGGACTTATTTCAACGATACTGACGGTAATATTTTTTATCATATTATCGGCAGCGTTGAAATATGCGGCATATCTTATGACAAAAACACTTGAAGCTGTAAAGCTTGGCGGAGTGAACAAGGCTTTTGGCGGCATATTCGGTATAGTTGAAGCTGCATTTATAATAATGGTAATAACCTGTCTGATATATTTTGTAACGATGTTTATGTCGCCTGAATCGTTTGATTACATAAATGACAGGATAAATGAAACGATACTGTATAAATTTATATATCATTACAGTATGCCCGATGCTATTATAGGGTATTTCCTGCCAAAATAATATTTTTATCATGGAGGTAGCTTATTGACTCTGATAAAAGAGGTAAAGAGGAATTTTACGATTCCAAATTTACTTACACTTTTAAGAATTGCAATAATAATACCGATGTCAAAATTTATTTTAACGGAAAATTATATCATGGCAGGTGTATTGCTGTCAGTTTCGGCTGTCAGTGATATGCTTGACGGGATTATAGCAAGAAAATTCAATCAGATAACACAGCTTGGAAAAATGCTTGACCCTGTGGCGGATAAACTCACTCTGATAGCTGTTGTATTGTGTGTGAACAGGATATATCCGTATGTATATCCGTTCGTGATAGTTATGTTTGTCAAAGAAATAATAATGCTGACAGGCGGTGCTGTACTTATAAAAAATAAGATAAAGCCGCCTCCCGCAAAATGGTTCGGAAAAGCCGCAACGGCAGTTTTTTATACATCAATGATAACACTGGTGCTTCTGAAAGCTGTCTGGAATATAGATATATCGTGGCTTTCGACATCACTTTTTGCATTGTCGGCTTCATTTATGCTGTTTGCATTGATGAATTATGCTGTAATTTTCTTTGAGATAATAAAAGTTAATGGCAATAAAAACGAAAATTAAAAATTTTTATGGACAATCATATATGAAATGTGTTATTATATTAGATGTGTTGGAAACTCAAATAATTAATAACACATTTTTTGATTTGAAAATCGGAAAGGGGAAAAATTTTATGATGCTTTGCAGTAAATGCAATAAAAGACCTGCTGTGGTATTTGTTTCAACAACATCAAATGAATCGGATACAAAAGGCTATTGTCTTGTATGTGCAAAAGATATGGGCATAAAGCCTGTTACAGATATAATGGAAAAAATGGGGATATCGGAGGATGATTTGGGCAATCTGCAGGATCAGATGGATAATCTTATGGAATCAGGTCTTATGCCGGATAATATGCCCGATATGGATGAATTGGGAGATATGTTCGGAAATGGTGAAGAAAGTGATGAAGACGGTGATGAGTCATTCAGCAGGGGCGGAGCACCTGTATTTCCGTTTTTGAAGAATATGTTTTCACCAAAGAAATCGTCCGATAATGAAAGCGACAAGCAGAAAAATCCAAAGAACGAAAATAAAAAAGCTCCCAGACGCAAACGCAAAAATATTGATGCCTATTGTACAGACCTTACTCAGAAAGCCCGTGACGGCAAACTTGATAAAATAGTCGGACGCAGTAAGGAAATAGACCGTGTGATACAGATACTTTCAAGAAGAACTAAAAATAATCCTTGTCTGATAGGTGAACCGGGTGTAGGTAAAACGGCTATCGCAGAGGGACTTGCACTGAAAATCGCAGAGGGAGATGTTCCGTTAAGACTTCAAAAAAAAGAGATACAGCTTCTTGACATGACAGCCCTTGTTGCGGGCACACAGTTCAGGGGACAGTTTGAGAGCCGTATAAAAGGACTTATCGAGGAAATAAAGGCAGACGGTGATGTTATACTGTTTATTGACGAAGTTCACAGCCTTGTCGGAGCAGGAGAGTCTGAAGGCTCTATGAATGCGGCAAATATAATGAAGCCTGCTCTTTCAAGAGGAGAGATACAAGTTATAGGTGCAACTACCTTCAATGAATACAGAAAGTATATTGAAAAGGATTCCGCACTTGAAAGACGTTTTCAGCCTGTAACGGTCAATGAGCCGTCTGTTGCCGAAACGATAGAGGTTATCGGCGGAATAAAAGTTTATTATGAAACTTATCACAGAGTAAAAGTGTCTGATGATATAGTCAGAAAAACAGCAATTCTTTCCGAAAGATATATAACAGACAGATTTTTGCCCGACAAGGCAATAGACCTGCTTGATGAATCATGTACTTATGCGGCTTTGCGTAATGTTCAGCTTGAAAACTATGACAGAAAAAATGAAAAGCTGGAAGAACTCAAAAAACAGGAAGAAGAAATTTCATCTTCGACAAACGGTGAAATAGATTATGAAAAGCTCGCAAATATCAGATATGATATAGCGAAATTGAATCAAGAACTTGAGGGCATAGATAAGGATAAGCTGACAGCGGATGTTACGGAAGATGATATCGCTCATGTAATAGAACTCTGGACAGGCATCCCTGCATCAAAGGTACAGGAAAATGAACTGAATAAGCTTGCCGACCTTGAAGAAACCCTGAAGAAAAAAGTTATCGGTCAGGATCAGGCAGTAAAAGCTCTTGCCGCAGCGGTAAAACGCAGCCGTGTACAGATAAGCCCACGCCGCAGACCTGCTTCATTCATATTTGTAGGTCCCACAGGTGTCGGCAAAACAGAGCTTGTAAAGGTGCTTTCGGAAGAATTGTTCAATACACCCGAAACACTTATCCGTCTTGATATGTCCGAATTCATGGAGAAACATTCGGTTTCTAAGATAATCGGCTCACCTCCGGGATATGTAGGCTATGAAGAAGCAGGACAGGTCACTGAAAAAGTCAGAAGAAGACCGTATTCGGTATTGCTGTTTGACGAGATAGAAAAGGCTCATCCTGATGTGCTGAATATCCTCCTGCAGATACTTGATGAAGGTGTTCTTACGGATGCACAGGGCAGAAAGGTCAATTTCAGCAATACGGTCATAGTAATGACATCAAATGCAGGCAGCGAAAGACGTGAAAATGCCCTCGGTTTTGCAAAGACCGAAGCAGAGGCGACAGCCGAAAAAGTAAGAGCGGCACTTTCGGAATTTCTCCGTCCCGAGTTCCTGAGCAGACTCGATGAGATAATCATATTCAGCCATCTTACAAAAGAGAATTTTGTTGATATATCCGCCCTTATGCTCAATGAATATGTTGACAGTCTCAAAGAAAAAGGCATTGAGTTCACGTTTGATAAAAAAGCTCAGAAACTCCTTGCCGAAAAAGCCTATGGCGGAAAGAGCGGTGCAAGAGATCTGAGAAATCTTATACGCAAGGAAGTTGAAGATAAGATAGCATCTGCAATAGTAGAAAGCCGTGCGGATTCGATTTCATCTATCAAAGTGACCGCAAAAGGCTCGGAAATAAAACTGGATATCGGATAATAAAAAAAATTTAAAAAAAATTTAAAAAATACTTGACAAAAGGCGGCAGGTGTGGTAATATAATACCTGTCGCTGATATGCGGGTGTAGTTCAGTGGTAGAACCCCAGCCTTCCAAGCTGGTTGTGTGGGTTCGATTCCCATCACCCGCTCCACTTGCGCCAATAGCTCAGCTGGATAGAGCAACTGCCTTCTAAGCAGTAGGTCAGGGGTTCGAGTCCCTTTTGGCGCGTATGGTATGGTGGGTATAGCTTAGCTGGTTAAAGCGCCAGTTTGTGGCACTGGAGATCGTCGGTTCGAATCCGATTACCCACCCCATAATTTTTAATGGGGTGTCGCCTAGCGGTTAGGGCAACGGACTTTGACTCCGTCATCGCTGGTTCAAATCCAGCCATCCCAGCCATTACTTTTTTGAATTTTAATATCTGATTCATTAGCTCAGTTGGCAGAGCACTTGACTTTTAATCAAGGTGTCCGGGGTTCGAATCCCCGATGGATCACTCTTTTGACAAGAAACAAAAGTTTCTTGTTTTTTGTTGGAAGCAGAATGACAGGAAAATTTTCCTGTGATATCTGCACAACAATAAAATCAAATACTTGATTCATTAGCTCAGTCGGTAGAGCACCTGGCTTTTAATCAGGGTGTCCGGGGTTCGAGCCCCCGATGGATCATCAATTGTGTCTTGCTGTGTGGCAGGACACAATTTTTTTTACATAAATTTTGAGTGATTTGTAATAACAATATCCTCAGCTTCAAATGTCGACTTCGGCATTTTAACTTCATATAAGCTTTGTTTTTCTGCAATTTACATTGTTTATACAGAAATTTTTCTTGATTTGAATAAACCCTTGTATTGCTAAAAAAATTGTGTTAAGATTACAGCAGGAATATATATAAAAGTTTTAACAATAATTTCGATTAGACTATAACATTACAATAAGTATTGCCAACGGCAAGTTACCGAATGACGGTACAAATATTTGATTTAATTACAACAAGCACTCCAAGCTGAAAAGACATTATAGACAGTGAGGGGAACTAATCGCACATGACTCATACATACTGAACGGCAGGCGGCTTAATCTGTCTTTCTGTTCAGCATAAAAAGGAGAAAAATGAAAGGAACGTGTATATGAAGCTCAACAAGAATTTTCTTGTTAATAAAACAGGAAATGATACGGTTATCATTCCCACAGGCAATGCCGAATGTTCGGGTGTTGTTCGGGAAAACAAAATTTTCGGTGTTATACTCGATTGGCTCAAAAGGAACATCACCGAACAGCAAAACATTTACAAAATGACAGAAAAATATGACGCTCCCTATTCGGAGATTGAAAAGAATGTTTTCAGTATTATCATTGGAATGCGAAAGATTGGTGCGATAGATGGGTAAGGCACAGTTAGAGGAACTTGAAAGACAAGGCAAGTATTTCAGTGTTCCCAGAGGAATCAGTATGTGGCCTATGATAAAGAATAAGCAGGGCATTGTCGAGGTTCACAAGCTTACGCAAAAAGCCAAACGTTATGATTTGGTAATGTATATACGACCAAATTATCAGGGAGTTATTCATCGTGTTATCAGAGTATATGATGATCACTATATTATTGTCGGAGATAACTGTTGGCAAAAGGAATATGTCAAAACTGATCAGGTCAAAGGAATTGTTGTACGCTTTTATCGCAAAGGAAAATGGTATGATGTAAATAACAAGTGGTATCGGATGTATGTTCATCTTTGGGTTGATCTCCTGTTTATTAAAAGACCACTTTTTTATGTGCGTGATAAAATAAAGCGTTTTATAAGGAAAAGGCATCATGAAAAAAGATAAAACATTGCATTGGCTTTTCTTAGTTACCGGAAGAAAAAAGGTATATATTATGTTTTTGATATTGTTACAGGTGCTGAACGGTGCAAGCGGTGTACTGTATGCCTTGTTGCTTCGCAATATTGTTGACAGTGCTGTCGGAAAGGACACAAACGCTTTTGTGCTGAATGTGTGTCTTGTGCTCCTTTTGGTAATCGCCCAACTATCAATGAGGGCTGTTATACGCTTTCTCAATGAGCTGTCAAGGGCTTCTCTGGAAAACATCTTCAAGGAACGCTTGATGAAACATTTACTGAACAAAAACTTTGTTACAGTAGATGCTGTTCATTCGGGCGAATGGCTGAATCGACTAACGAATGATACAGTCGTTGTCGCCAATGGCTATACTGAGATAATTCCCGGTATAGCAGGCATGGCGGTCAAAATGATTAGTGCTGTTATAATGATAATCATATTGCAGCCGTGGTTTACATGGATCATATTGCCCGGCGGCACTGTTATGGTCATTTTGACCTATGCTTTCCGTAAGGTACTGAAACGACTTCATAAAAATGTACAGGAAAAGGATGGCAGTCTGCGGATATTTTTGCAGGAAACTCTCGGCAATATGATGATGATACGCTCCTTTGCTGCCGAGCAACAGACAGAGCAGGAAATGACCGATAAGACAAAAGAGCACAAAGCCGCCCGAATGAGAAAAAACCGTTTCTCCAATTTCTGCAATATCGGTTTTGGTACGGCAATTCAGGGAATGTATCTGTTTGGTGTCTGTTGGTGCGGTTGGGGAATACTGACGGAAACAATCACTCTCGGAACACTGACGGCTGTAACACAGCTTATTTCACAGATACAATCTCCTTTTGCAAATATTACCGGGTATCTGCCGAGGTTTTACGCCATGACAGCAAGTGCAGAAAGGCTTATGGAAATTGAAAACTTTGAAGAAGAAAACACTGAACCGCCACTTCCGCTTGAAGAAGTCAAAGGTTTTTATCGGGACAGTCTGCAGGAAATCGGACTAAAAAATGTCAGTTTTACCTACTATCCCCCGTCTGATAAGGTGACAGAGCTTACAAAGGACAATATGCCTGTTGTGCTGAATAATATCAATATAAGTGTCAGAAAGGGCGAATATGTTGCTTTCACAGGACATAGCGGCTGTGGTAAATCAACAGTAATAAAACTTATGATGAGTATTTATCGACCCGATTCGGGCGAATGCTTTATCCGCACCATAAACGGCACAGAAGCACTCACAACTGAATATCGTCGACTGTTTGCCTATGTACCGCAGGGCAACAAGCTGATGACAGGTACTGTCAGAGAAACGGTTGCATTTGCTGATAAAACTCAGATGCAGGATGAAGAAAAAATCGCACAGGCATTGAAAATTGCTTGTGCGGATGAATTTGTATCGGAGCTTGAAAAAGGCATTGATACCTTTCTTGGTGAACGTGGAACAGGTCTTTCGGAGGGACAAATGCAGAGGATTGCCATAGCAAGAGCGATTTTTTCCGACAGTCCTGTACTGATTCTTGACGAAGCAACAAGTTCTCTTGATACTGCAACGGAAAAGAAACTGCTTGAAAATCTGCGGCAGATGACAGACAAGACAGTTATAGTAGTAACGCACCGTCCGGCAGCCTTGACTATCTGTGATAGAGTGCTGAAATTTACAGAGATAGGAGTGGAGGCTTTTAATTGGCATTAAAACTCTTACCTTCTGTTCGGACGCAAAAGAGTATAAAAATATCAATAAAACTGCAAAAGTCAGAAAATTAAAGAAGAAAAAGCGTAGATTGCAACGCAGAATATCTAAAAAATATTCAAAAAACAAGAAAGGAGTGTGTTACTGTAAAATACGTGGTGCAGGCGAAGGCTGTTTTTTGAGCTATATCGTAATGGTGCTTTTACTGTTTATACCCGTTTTGGGTTGGATAATGCTTTTTGCAATGTTCAATGAAAAGAGAAAGCCTGTGCCTGTCACATACTCTCTATGCAGTAAATGCGGATACAGTTGGAAACTGAAACGGACAGCAAAAAAGAAGAACAGAAAGCTGATTGCTGTTTCCGTTCTTTTGATTGTTATTGTGGCTATGGCTGTTCAGTTTTACTTTATGGGTAAGTATCAGGGGTGGTTTTGACAAAAAAGGACTGCCGAAGCAGTACGAAAAGATGTGGTTATTAAGTTAAATCAGAATTTATAGTAAATAGCCTACAGCGATAAAAAGATAGCTATACAAGCATTTCCTGTTTAACCTTAAATACATTACACCGCTTAAAATAGAAAAAATCATAGTGGAAATTCCGTTCCATATTTCAAGTCCTGCTCCTCTTGACACAAAATGAAACGCTCCCCATGTCACAGCCAATATAATACCACCAAAAGGAATCGGGCTTTCTTTTTTCAACAAGGTTTCAATTGCTTTTTGCCCGTATATGATAATTAGAACAACAAGCATCACCTCAAATGTATAGTATAAATATTGTGCACAAAATTGATATATATTTTTACCTTGAATTTCACCTATTACTTTTAGGGTATGCCAATCAATAAAAGTCAAAATTTTGCAGCCAATTAAGCAAACAAATGTTATTATCCAATTTTCCAAAGAGGGCTTTTCCTCTTTGTTTTTTCTTGAAGGAAAATGAAAATACTTCTGAGAAAAAAATAGTAGCATTGCAATAAAAACTGCCCACATAAAAGCCATTATGATACAGTGAACACTTCTTTGGTTTGCCGTATAATTCCATATATCTACATGCAGAAGTATTGATTCGATTACAAATACTGAAAAATATTCGAGCATAAATGCTCCAAACGAAAGCAAACTCAGCCATAAATACTTTGTCCATTTTACTTCTCTATCCATTATCTTTACCTCCTGAAATTCCGATTTATCGTACTAACTACAATTTGATTATAGCACACACAAGCACAAAAAACCATATCATTTCAAAAAATAGTGGGACTTCAAGTCCCAGACAGGAGGTCTTTTATTTGATAGTCATATACGCTGAGAAAGCAAGTTTAGCAAAAGCTATTGCTGTTGCACTTAAAGTCAGCAACAGAATTTCACACCCGAAAGAAAAAATATCGGTTATTAATGAATGATTTGTGCAAAAAAGGACTGCCGAAGCAGTCCCAAAAGATGTGGTTATTAAGGTAAATCAGAATTTATCGAGTAAGCATTTCAATCGCTTCATCTTCAGTTGTTGCAAAAAACACATCCTTGCCTTTATTGCTCTCATAGATGAAATCGTGGAGCGGTTTGCTGGTATAATGCGTAAAATCGCCATAAATAGCTATTCGTCCTTCGTAGTTGACATACTTCTGTAAAATATCACCAGCAAGTCCGCTGCTAAGGATAAAGAAATCTTCGACAATAAGTTCTTTGCTGATGACAATATTCTTGGTTCCTGTTTCGTATTTCGCTGACATAAGCAAATCCAATGCAGACTGAGCATCAGTTATTACAATTTTTTCACTATTTATAACAGCACAAGTTATACCATTTTTCTCAATCTTTGTTATATTCATTTTTTTATCTCCTTTAAATTCTAATTTATCGCACTAACGACAATATGATTATAACACATACAGGCACAGAAAACAATATTTTTTCAAAAATAAGTGGGACTTCATGAAGTCCCACTTGTTAATAAGGATTTTCTTCTCTTTACAACAACTATCGTAAACGAAATATCATTCATATTGAAATACAGCCGGGAGAACTGATTGAATATAATCCTGATACAGAAGATGATGAGTAATTTTCTTTGCTGGCGGTAAACAGGCATAAAAAATAAGTCAACAGGTCAACAAGACGGTTGTCCTGTTGTGACCTGTTGACCTATTGAAACTTCAGCAAAAAATAAAAGTATATTTCGATAGGGAACAATCGATCAGAGAATAATACTCCTCAAAGAAAAATTCAGATTATTTGACAAACAGGCGAGAAAATCTCAATTTCCTCGCCTGCTGTCTATTATGGCACGCCGAAAGGGATTCGAACCCCCGACCTACTGGTTCGTAGCCAGTTACTCTATCCAGCTGAGCTATCGGCGCATATATCGTCTTTATCTGACTGCTTGAATATTATATCACATCAATTTTGAAAATGCAAGTGTTTTTTTAAAAAATATTAAATAAAAAATATCTGTCAAATAAATAATATCGAAAAATAGTAAACATAGTTATACAAAAACAAAAACCGCTTTTTCAAGCGGTTTTATGAAACTGGGGAATAGGGATTCGAACCCCAACAAACAGAGTCAGAGTCTGTCGTGCTACCGTTACACAATTCCCCAACATTTTATTTTTATATGTCTCTCAACAACGATATTTATTATACTATATCGTTTTTAAAAAGTCAATAGTTTTTTTGAAAAAATATTTAAAAAAAATTATTTTTATGGTAGAATTATTATTTGAGGAGGGGTGTTCTTTATGAAATGGCTTGAACATTTAAAAACTATAAACAGGCATAAAAAATATGTTATGGAGCTTTGCTTCAAGTTAGGATTGTATAAACAGGGACTTATGCATGATATGTCGAAGTATTCGCCGACAGAATTTTTGGTGGGTGCAAAATATTATCAGGGTACAAGAAGTCCAAATGCCGCCGAAAGAGAAGACAAGGGTTATACATCAGCATGGCTGCACCACAAGGGTAGAAACAAACATCATCTTGAATACTGGATAGATTACAGTTTGGATGAAGGAAGTACAATGGAAGGCATGAAAATGCCTTTGAAATATGTTGTGGAAATGTTTTGTGACAGGGTGGCTGCATCAAAGAATTACAGGGGAAAAGATTATAAAGATTCCGATGCTTATGATTATTACATGAAGTCAAAAAGTCATTATATTATTCATCCCGAAACGGCAAAGTTGTTGGAAAAAATGCTTTCTTATCTGAAAGACAACGGTGAAGAAAAGACTTTGGAATATATAAGAAAAGATATTTTGACTAAAAAAACTTATTGAAAATATTGGAAAATTTGTATAAATATGTTATAATAATTAAAAGTATCAAAAGGAGTGTATTTTTATGGTAATAACAATAGCAAGACAGTATGGCAGCGGCGGCAGAGCAATAGGAAAAATGCTTGCCGACGATTTAAAGATAAAGTTTTACGATAAGGAGCTTATCAATTTGGCAGCAAGAGAAAGCGGTATCAGCCCTGAAATATTTGAGCAGTATGACGAGAAAGCAACAAATAGCCTTTTATATGCACTGTCGATAGGTGCTGCCGCATCAATGGGTGATTATGGCATATCTACTCAGATACCGATAAACGATAAACTTTTTTTGCTTCAGCATGATATTATAAGAAAAGTATCAGCCGAGCCTTGTGTGATAGTCGGCAGATGTGCAGATCATGTTTTGGCTGACAGAAAAGACTGTGTCAAAGTATTTATTTATGCCGATATGGAAAGTCGGATAAAATATGCAGTAGATATCCATAAAGTACCACAGGAAAAAGCTCGAAGTATCATCAAAAATGTTGATAGATCAAGAAGAAACTATTACAATTACTATGCGGATCAGAAATGGGGCGAGCCTGAAAATTACGACCTTTGTATAAACAGCGGTAAAATCGGTGTCGATAAATGTGCCGGACTTATAAAAGCCTATCTGAAACTGCGTGGAATGTATGAGGAGTGAGCACCTTTTGAAGAAATATACATTTTTAGGGCATTCGGGCGGCAGAAAGTTTTGCATACAGGGTGTAGATGTCTTTCAGAATAAATGGCAGTCAATCGGTGAATGCGATATCGTTTTAGACCCCCGGGACAAAAAGCCGTACAGTTTTTCTTTTTATAAAATAAAAACTCCCGATAAGGAGATATTATTTCTTGCAGGAAAATTCAGTGATGATACATGGGGATTTTATCAGGATATCCCCGAAGACGATTTTTTATTTTGAATATTGGAGGCAGTTATCAGGATGAGCGATTATTTGAAAATTGAGAATTTGCTGGATTTGTCGCAGACCATTGCGGCAGGTATATTTGATGGACTTACATATCCGTGGGAGGCTTTGCCCAAAATAAAGGATTTTATCATCAAATTAGGTGAAAATCTTTCGGAGAACCTTTATGAAAAGAGAGGAGAAAACATCTGGATAGCAAAGAATGCAAAGGTTGCTCCGACGGCATATATAAACGGTCCTGTTATAATATGCGAAAATGCCGAAGTAAGACATTGTGCATTTATCAGAGGAAGTGCAATAATAGGTGCAGGAGCAGTTATAGGAAATTCAACAGAGCTTAAAAACTGTATCATATTCAATAATGCTCAGGTACCGCATTATAATTATGTAGGCGATTCAATACTCGGATATAAAGCACATCTCGGTGCAGGGTCGATAACATCAAATCTGAAATCCGACAAGAGTCTTGTAACTATTCCCGTTGAAGATGAAAGGCTTGCAACCGGTCTTAAAAAATTCGGTGCGATAGTGGGAGATAATGTAGAAGTCGGCTGTAATTCCGTATTGAATCCGGGTACTGTTGTGGGAAGAAATACAAATATCTATCCGTTGTCAATGGTTCGTGGATACGTTCCCGAAAAGAGCGTTTACAAGAAAAAGGGCGAGGTTGCGGAGAAGTTAGACAAATGAAAAATAACATAAATGATTTATTGTCAAAACTTAAAGATGTGTGTTATGATGATATTGAAGTTGATGATTTGCTTGACGGCAGAGATGAAGAATTGTTTGATAATGAGTGGATTGAAACATACAATTATGTTGAAAATATTAAAAGGCGATATGGTTATAGTGAACAGCAGGAAGACGACTGTTCATCTGTAAGAGAAAAAGCATTTATGATTGTATGCGAAGCCTGTGACGGTGAATTGGCAGGCTATGTTTCAGATGATTTCGGACTGATTTTTGATAGCCAGATTTTCGGGTTTGAGAATGATTTTCTGAAAAAGCTGATAAATGCTTATAGTCTGGGGATTATTCCTGATGGCAGTATATTATGAAGACTTGAGGAAAGAAAATGGAAATGATTGCTTTGGAGGATATGAAAAGTGAACCTTAAATTTCAAAAAGCATTGTTCATGCTTGATAACAGGCAGTTTGAAAAAGCCGAAATTCTTTTGCAACAGGCTTTTGAAGAAACCGAAAATGATTTTGAAAGAATACAGATAACGGCTTGCTATGCGGAATTTTTGGAGGATATGGAACGCTTTGACGAAGCGTATGAAAAGGCAGTTTATATTCTCGAAAATGCGGATGAATATGATAATGACCGTGAGAGGGAAACCGCAAGGAATATAATTGAAAGAATGGATTTGAGGGAATAAAATGGAAATAATGGATTTGTATGATAAAAACAGACAGCCCCTCAATGAAACGGCTGTCAGGGGTACAACTCTGCCCCAAGGCAAATACAGGATAGTAGTGCATTTGTGCATATTCAACGACAAAGATGAAATGCTTATACAGCAAAGACAGTCAACTAAAGGAATATTTCCCGATTTATGGGATATTACGGCAGGCGGTCAGGTCAGTTCAGGCGAAACAAGTTCACAGAGTGCACAAAGAGAGCTTGAAGAAGAATTGGGCATAAAAATTGATATGTCGGATATGCGTCCGAAATTCACAATGAATTTCAGTGACGGTTTTGATGATGTTTATCTGATAAGGGAAAATGTTGATATTGATACCGTGAAAATTCAGGAAGAAGAAGTGCAGGCTGTCAGATGGGCGAATGAAACGGAAATACTTGATATGATAGGTTGCGGTGAGTTCATACCGTATCGTGAAAGTTATATTCATTTGCTTTTCAATACGATAGACGAGGACGGCACTTTCTGAGTGAGAAATTAAAAGTGAGGAGTGAGAAACGGCAGATAGCTGCTCAATTCTCACTCCTCATTCCTCACTTTTTGGATTTTTCTTCAAGCTCCTGAAGGGTTTGATAACCACTGAGGATATTTTTGAGATATTCGGTATAATCATTGCGTACATCTTCGGGATATGTTATCTGGATATCATTACCGAAACCGCTGACCCATGAATAGAACATCCTGCTTTTCTGTATCTTTGCGGAACAGAGGAAATAATCATCATCGAATTTATCTGAATATATACTGACATTTTTTCCGAATTTATCAACTATGACTTTGGCAAGATTCTTTTTGACACGCAGTGAAACAGCTATTTTTTCTCCGCCGAACATATCAAATGCCGTGTTGGAATACTCGGTAATATTTATTTTATTGAAGAAGCTGTGACCGTCACGGGGGATATTTTGAATATCGTTGTCCTGACCGTTGAGAACGATAACGTCACACATTCTGTCAACACGGAATGTGCATATATCTTTCTTTACACTGTCATAAGTGAGAAGATAATAGCCGTCATTTTTCCATATTAAAGAATACGGGCTTTGCAGATAGTTTTTAGGCTGACCGTTTTCCTCACGATATTCGGTAACAAAATGGTTATTTCCTGAGTTAAGTTCGGGTTTTATGTTGTAGTAGTGGAAAGTTATCTGCTTATCTTGCTGTATAGCCTGATAGATACTGTCTATATTGTATACTACAGAAGGATTGTCGCTCTTGTTTACATTTTCAAGGAAAATTGCATTGTTCTGCAAAGAATTGCCGTTTACAGGCATAAGATGTTCAAGCTTTTTGAGGATCTGTCTGGTTTTCTTTACTGGATAAAAATGAGACAGAGTAAGTGCATCAGCGATCATTTTAAGTTCGGCAGTTTCAAAGGCATACTTTTGTGAATCGTCATCAGGGCAACTCAAAAGATAATAGCCTTTTTTGCTTTTATCAAACTCGAAGCCGTATTGTTCCATACTCTGTATGTAACTGTAGATTGATTTTCTGTCAGCGGCAAGCTCATATTTGTCCTGAAGCTCCTGTATAAGTGTATTGGCACTCAAAAATCTGTTTTTATCATCGGGAGATTTTTGTTTGCTGTTTTTCTTGAAAATATCTACAACATAAAGTACCTTCAATCTGTTGTCACCTTTTGCCATATTTCGCACCTCCAATTTAATTGTCAAGAAATCTTGAAAATAAAATTCTTAACAAAGTCATTATACCACTATCATCAAAATGTATCAAGGGAATTATAAATTTAAATACGGAAAATTTTTGTTCATAAATTGTTAAAATTTTATCAATATTTTCCTAATAAAATACATAAAAATACATTTTATATTATTTAATTACAAAAAATAATACGACAAAAAACAGTTTCTGTATAAAAATACAGGAACTGTTTTTTGTGCAAATTGTTCATTTTTATCTGTGCCTGCCGCCGCCACCGCCTCCGCTGTGACCGCCTCCGTGGAAACTGCTGCTGTGATGACCGCCTCCTCCGTGATGGCTGCTTGATTCAATGCGTGTTTTGGTAACGTGTGAACCGAGGAAAATATCGTTTTTGACATTGAAATGGGTACTGTTTCCGGAAGTATATGCAGATACACTTGCCGAAGATTTGAATTTATATTCCTGCTTTACTCCGAAATATACGGAAAGGAATACTATCACTCCAAGTATAAGTGCGATAAGGAGCGGGAACTGCCAATTTACCATTTTTGTTTGTACCATTTTGCCGCCACGGACTAATATATATTTCTGGATATCCGAGTCATAATAATAACAGCCTTCTTCCATGCCCGTTTGTTTATATTTTACAAGCTGACGGCAGTATTCCTGCAAGCCTGCATAGATATCTTCAAAATATATTTCTTCACCGCTTTTCGGGAATTTGGTCTGCATAGCTTGAAGTATTTTATCTATCCTGTTTCCGAAAATGTCGCTTGTGTAATACAAAAACGGCTGATGATAGCAGTACATTGTATCATAGGCATCTGAAAAACCGTCAAGGTCTACATACAAGAATACAGTACCGTTTGGTGTATCAAGTCCGAAAATCTCCTTAGCACCGTTTTCGGTGAAATTTTCGACCTGTGTATCGGTTCTGTCATAGCCTGCCGTATATACTGCAAGGTTAAAGCCTATCTTTTTTGAAGTATCTTTCAGCAGGTCTATTATCTGCTGTTTTTGGTCTTTTGTAAATCTTCTTGATTCATCACTGTAATAAACGGTATCATCTTTATAATAGTCAAACTGATAATAAGTCGTGGGGGCAAAGCCCGAATAATATCTTTTATACGAATCGCTGCTGTCATAACTGCTCTCAGATGTCTGTACGGGTTCTTCCGACATATCGGCATATTCATCACAAAATCTTTCAACACAGTCTTTTATAACTCTGTCAAGGTTATTGTCTGTCGTATATCTGTCTGCGATACCCTGCATATCTTCCAAAATATAATTCAGACGGCTTTTATGACTTTCATTGAAACGGTAGGTTGACTGCATTGAAATTTTTATATTCGGCATGGACTGCAAATCAAAGTAAAAAAAGACCATTTCTCCGCTTTGAACATTGTCACCCAAAAATATCTTTTCCAATCCTCTGTTGCAGATACTTTCTATATCTTCTTCATCTCTGTCTGTATTGCTGATATAGACGGCTATGTTATTTCCTGTTTTATCTGCTGTATCTTTAACAGTACCGTATATTTTGTTTTTGGTATCATCATTTACAGTTCCTGTCGTATCAAGAAAATATGCGTTGTCATCATAAATCGTATTTTCCGTAAAGAAATTTATACTTCCGTCATTGTCATACTCAGAATCATTATATTCATCAGATTCGGATACTTCTTCAATAACATCTTCGTCATAAGAAATATCGTCACCGATATGTTCTCTGTCAAAGATATATTCATCTGTATATTCGTCACCCAATTCACTGTTATCCGCAAATACCGTTGTGCCTGAAAAAATGACGGATAATGCAATTATCAATGATATAAAAATTTTCTTTTTCATCCCAGAAAAAATCCTCCTATAAAGAATGCAGCAACGGCTGTCAGAACTGCCGAAAGGACACTTCCGAAAATCAGCTTCGGCATTGAGATTGGCAATTCACCCGCAATTTTGCCGCTCTGACCGTTGATGGCATATTCCCAAGTCTTTCCTTTATAATTGAAAGTCATGAACCATACAGGCAAAAGCATATACTGCCAGCTAAGGGTATTTACTGTACTGTTTTCACGTTTGCCGCTGACATTCTGATAGTGTATCGTAGAATTGACGATATCCCTGTTATTTTCAAACATTCTCTGCCTTATTCTCGGAAACATCTTTTCTTTTTCAACGTCATACTTATCAGCCATGAATCCGCTCAGATATGCCATTTCAAAAGGTCTTGCCTGTTTATAGTCAAATGGTTCTATTGCTTCCATGAGTGCATCTTCGATTTTTTGTGAGCCGTCACCGGGGACTCCCGTATAGTTGACGGATATATCCCTTATTATTTTATATGTGCTTCTTTCGGTATATCTGTAATTACCGCTTGTCCAGTGACGGTAGTTTGTGCCTGTGGCTTCGACATGGGTAGTCGTTGATGAATTTGCTACCCAGAAAGGTACATACAATCCTGTCATTTTTTCTATCTGTGAGTTTGATATAAGGTCTTTGGGGATAAATAATTTGGATCTTGCCCATGATTTGAATGTATCAACAGCTTTTTCACGGTCAAGCGAAAAAGGAAGGACTTTTGCGGGAGCATATTTCCCTTCGACTCTGCCTTTGAGTATGACGGGATTATGACAGTAATAACAAAATGATGCAGCGGTATTGGCATCACTTACTATTTCGGCACCACAGCTCGGACAGGAATACAATTTGTTTTCTTCTTCAAATTGTGTCTGACGGTCTATATCTTCCTGTGTCATTTCATCCTGCTGAGGAATGTCATCAGGGTCTTGCTCATTTTCGTATACTTCCTGATTTTGCTGAAATTCTTTTATTTCCTCCTCTGTAAACTCACTTCTACAATAATCGCAAGTGAATTTCTGTTTACCGGGAGAGAATTTTAAATCTGCATTGCAATTCGGACAATGAAATTGTTTAGCCTCTCTGCTCATTTTTTAAATACAACCTCCAAAAAATTCAAATCTTGATATTATAATACTACACCCATTATTTTATGTCAATTAACAAAAGCCGCTTTTTTGACAGAAAAACTATCAAAAAAACGACTTTTTTAAAAAAGCAGAGTTTTGAGAGTGGAGCTATTTGTGTTATCTGATTCACTCTCAAAATTTGCCATCATGTTTTTAGATTTATAAATTTACATTTGAGCAAAAAGTCTGAGTTGGCAAATGTCCCAATCTCAACTTTCCAAACTCATTTCATTCTCTGCACTTGGATGTGCAGAGTGTCAGGAAAAGCATTTCAACGAGCATAAAGGTAAAAAAGAAAAATACAAATCCTACTATTACAGCCGAAAAAACGGATTCTGCCACAAGCTCAACGGATAATGCAAATATTGATGCGAGTATAGTTCCGAATATGCCGAAGAATATTCCTCCTGCACTGCATTTTATACAAGTCTTTATCTTTGAATGACATTCGGATACAGCCGATAAGATTATTACAGTGAACAGGAATATTATTGCAGTTATAAGAGCTGTAAGGGCTGTCGTAAAGGTAGCAACGATAATGGAGTTTGCAAAGAGGATTCCGCCGATAATGCCTAAGATAACACCGCTTACTATTCCGGCAATTGTCTTTGTGGCTCTTGCACAGCATGAACATTCATTTTGTTTGCATGACATGATTTCAAGTTCAACTCCTTTGATTTTGGTGTTCTGTTAATATGATATTCCGAAATATAAAAAATGTTACGTTTTTTTGTATTTACTTTTGAAAGAAATGATAGTATAATTAGACAAGACAAATTAAGAAAGGGTAATATAAATATGAGTTCTAAATTGGGAAGAAATGAACCGTGTTGGTGCGGAAGCGGAAAAAAATACAAGAAATGCCACGAAGTATTTGACGAGAGGATAGCTTTTATCAAAAGCGAGGGTCATGAAGTGCCCGACCGTTCCATTATAAAGAATCCTCAGCAGATAGAGGCTATCAAAGAAAGCTGTAAGATAAATATAGCAGTGCTTGACTATGTTGCGGAGAATATCCGTGCGGGCATGACTACTCAGGAAATTGATGACCTTGTTGCACAAAAGACGGCTGAGCTTGGAGGTATTCCCGCACCGCTCAATTATGAGGGATATCCGAAAAGCGTTTGTACCTCGATAAATGAAATAGTTTGTCACGGCATACCGTCAGATAAAGTTGTTCTCAAAGATGGGGATATTATAAATGTAGACTGTTCGACTATATATAAAGGATATTTTTCCGATTCGTCAAGAATGTTCTGTATAGGAAATGTAAGCCCCGAAAAGAAAAAACTTGTTGATGTTGTAAAAGAGTGCGTTGAAATAGGCTTGGAGAAGGTAAAGCCATGGACATTTCTCGGAGATATGGGACAGGCAGTACATGAACACGCCGTAAAGAACGGTTACAGCGTTGTACGAGAAATAGGTGGTCATGGAGTGGGACTTGAATTCCACGAAGACCCGTGGGTCAGCTATGTTTCAAAAGCCGGTGAAGAAATGCTTTTGGTTCCCGGGATGATATTCACAATAGAGCCTATGGTCAATATGGGCTCGGATAAAGTATTTGTTGATAAAGAGGACGGCTGGACAGTTTATACAGCCGATAAAAAACCGTCTGCACAATGGGAGATAATGGTACTTGTAACAGAAGACGGTCACGAAGTTCTTTGCTATTAAAAAAATAAAATTTCCGGCTTTTTATCGAAAGTCGGAAATTTTTTCTCTTTCATAAAAAATTTTTTCTGTCTTTTATATTGCAGTTGTAGTATAAAAGAAGTTTTGCAAGAGCTGTTTCATTGGAAGTGTTATAAATTGGGACAGCACCGTTTTTTATCAAAATATCGCTTGTTTCATAGACGGAACTGTTTTTGACTGCTGTTATATAAAAATCAATATTTTTACTTTTGCAGAGCCTGAGAAAATCAAGGGCATTTTGTGAACCGTCGGTTTTAGCAGTACATGAATGGTACGTTACATGAAGTACGGCTTTGACGCTTTCGGGAATATTTATTGCCGAATACATCATTGACGGGTATGGTCTTATCATTAATATATCATTTTTAAATGATATTTTTTCATCATCAAAAAAACTCTCTTTTTTTATATTATAATCTTGTATTTTCTCATAATTCCCATCAATTACTTTTCCTAAAATTTTATTTTTGAAAGAACGGAATTTTCCCGAAAATCTTTCGGCTTCAATAATATCATCAGCCGTGAATACGGTGCAAAAAATCTCTCCTTCATTTTGATAGACTGTAAAAACTCCGTTTCCGAAAGTGTTTATAACGGTGACGGCTGAACGAATATTTTCAACGGCATTGCTCCTCTTATCATCCGGAATATAATTTGATGCTGTCAGCACAACAGGTATATCAAAATCATTCAGACAAATACCAAGCATAGCGGAAGTATACGAAAGAGTATCACTGCCATGAGTGATTATGATACCTTTATATTCTGATGTATCTGTCTGATACAGGAAATTCACAAGAACCTCCCAATGTATTTTTTCAAGGTTTTCACTCAATATATTCAAAGGCTGTCTTACTTCAAATTCGATATCTGATAGGTATTTTTCTCTGAAAAGTTCCAATGCCCTGCAATTATTTTCTCTGACTGATATGATACCGTTATTTGAGTAGCTTCCGATAGTACCGCCTGTCATTACAACTAGTATTTTTTTCATATTAATCTCCATTCTGCCGAAAGTTGCAGCACAAATAGTGATGAAAGTGCTGGCTGCGGCTGTTTATGAGGCAACTACAACGCACAGTAAAAGGAGTAGTATGCACTTCTTGGAAATTGGTATTAACTGTAATATGTTTTTCTTTTAGCGACAATTTTATTATAAAGCTTGATAGTTTTGTCTATTGCGTCATTGATTGATGCTGACCTCATATATTCTTATAAATACATTTTACTACACTTTTATGCAGTCGTCAAGAAAGTATGGTGCAGTATTCAGGGTTTTTGAATGAGTAAACAAATTGTTAACAACTTTTAAGAAAAGATATGGTACACTAAAAAAGAGGTGAGTGTATCATGAAGAAGTTAAGCT
>CACZZB010000017.1 GCA_902785555.1 uncultured Ruminococcus sp. | reverse complement strand
ATGTACCCGTACGTTAGCGGGGAATTTAAGCCTTCGGAGTGTCATATCAAACATGAGTAGATTTATATCGAAAATGGACACGGTGAACAAGGAATGAAACATAAAAGTGGTTTTTATAACTTTTTATAAGTTTTCAGTAACGGGATGTATAAAATGAGCAAGTATAAGAAAGTGAATATTCTGTTGATAACATTTATAGCAGTGGTATTGCTGATACCTTTAATTGTTATGATAGGTTTCCGTCACGCTGACGGAACGATAATTTCCGTCAAAAGAAGCAATTCGGACACTCATATTGCAAAGATAGAGTATGAGCTTGACGGTGAACAGCGTACCATAACCCGAACATACAATAAACTGCAAAGGCTCCCGAAAACAGGTGACAAAGAAATATTATTTATAAATCCGCTTCTTCCAAGCATGGTACACATGATATATGATTTTGTATTATTCCTTATAATAGCGATATTTTGCGGTATTCTTCTGATAATAAATATAAAGCTGAAAATATTGTCATAAATAAAACGACCGTTCCTGTATTTTTCTGTACAGGAACGGTTTTATGTTTTACTCTTTTGATTTTATAGCTTTATTGGTTTTGTGCTGTTCTTTGAGGAGTTTTATTATCTCATTGAATTTCGGAGGATTGCCGTACATAAGAACTCCTATCCTGTAAATTGCAGCGGCAAGCATTCCCAAAAGATATATCGAAACAAGCTGTATGATTATCGAAATGATTATCTCGTAGAAAGCCACATCTGAAAGAGCTATTCTTGCGAACATTGCGATAGGTGCGGTGAACGGGATATATGAGCATACTATCATAAGAGTATTGTTTATATCGCTTGTCATTGACATCATAACTATCATGAAAGCGACTACAAATATCATCATTACAGGAGTGGTAAGGGTATTGAGGTCTTCGCTTCTTGAAGCGAGTGATGACAATGAACCGAGCAGAAAAGCATATATGAAGTATGCGGTTATGAAGAATATCAATGCGTATACGACTGTTGAAACGGGCATTGTAAGTATATCGGACAAGCCTTCGGGAAGGGATTTCATGGATATTGTCTTGACGGATACGAGAGCCGTTCCGATTATAACTACAAGCTGTGTCAATCCTGCAAGTCCCGAACCGATGACTTTACCGAACATAAGATGTGTTGGTTTTGCACAGGTGATGAGCATTTCCATAGCTCGTGTATTTTTTTCTGTAACGACACTCTGAGATACCATCTGACCGTACATGACTATTGCCATATAAAGTATCATTACAAGTATATAAGTGGAGAAATAGTTTTTGGTCTGGTCGGTGCCTGTCGTGACAGTATCATAAACTATCGGGGCATCGAGGATAGTTGCTGTTCTTTCATAGTCAACACCGAATTTTTCAAAATTCACTGCACGGTAGATACCTTTTGCCGCCTCAGCTATTGTCATTGTTTCCTCACTCATAAGAGAGTTGTTTTTGGTTATATATGTAAAGGATATAGGACTGTTGAGAACTACTGCGAAAGTATATTGAGAATCATTGACTTTTGTTTTCAATTCATCAACGCTTTCTTCTGATACCTGTACGACACTGTGGGGATAATATTTCGTGAATATTTTTTCGACAAGTGTATTATCATCATAGGCATTATTGACTATCCCGATTATATTTACATCACCTGTTGGCTCTCCGTCATCCTCTGATTTCTGTATATCCATTATGATAGCGGGTACAAATGATGTTCCGAGTATCAGGAGCATTAATATTATCGTAGTGATGATAAAAGCCTTGTTTTTTATGCAGTTGAGATATTCAAATTTAAGAACTTGTAAAATATGCTTCATACCCCTACCTCCGTATATTGAACGAATATGTCGTTGAGTGACGGTTCACAGACCTTGAAACAGTCAATGTCAAAATCCTGCTGTGAAAGTTCGGCAAAAAGACGGTTTTTGAAATCGGGGGACTTCATTTTGATAACAACAGTGTTTTCACCGTCATTTTTGACATCTGTTATATCATCAGGCATTTTCTGAAGTACAAACGGTGATATTTTTTCAAAGTCTTTTGAAGTGACTGCTATCCTGTCACGGGGATAACTTCTTTTGATATCCGATATCCTGCCGTCAACGGCAATTTTTCCTTGATTGATGATAGCGATACTTTCACAGAATTCCTCGATATAATTCATCTGGTGGCTTGAAAAAAGCACTACTGCACCGCCTGCAATCATTTCTTTGATGACATCTTTGAGGAGCATGGCATTCACAGGGTCAAGTCCCGAAAACGGCTCATCAAGAATTATTATCTGAGGATTGCACATAAGAGTTGCGGCAAGCTGGATTTTCTGCTGATTTCCTTTGCTGAGAGTTTCGAGTTTTTTGTTTTTGTATTCGCTCATGGACATTCTTTCAAGCCATTTGTCACAGGCTTTCTGGGATTCTTTTGATGACATTCCTCTGAGCTGTGCAAGATAGGCGAGCTGGTCGCATATCTTTATTTTAGGATAAAGACCTCTTTCTTCGGGCATATAGCCGATACGGATATTGTTTCTGTCTATCTGCTTTCCGTCAACGAGAACTTTGCCTTTGTCAGGGAAAAATACGCCCATAATGATTCGTATAGTAGTAGTTTTTCCTGCACCGTTTCGTCCGAGCAGTCCGAGAGCCGCACCGCCGTGAGCGGTTATTGAAATATCTTTGAGGACTTCCTTTTCACCGAAACTTTTAAAAATGTTTTCTACTTTGAGTTCCAAACTTATGCCTCCTTTTAAATTTTATCTGCTTAAAATTTTATAATAATATAGCAAGTTTGTCAATGTTTATTGCAGTAAAATATTATGCGACTGACATTGTACAACGCTTGTTGCTTATAGTATATTATAAAACTTATCTTTCTGTTTGTCAATACAGGCACAAAGCTGATACATACAATTTATACAAAAAATATTAAAAAATTTTCATATTTTATATATAATAGATTTATTGACATTTTTTTTCAAGTATTGTAATATAATAATTGCACAGTATATGGAATGGAAACGGGACTTTCCGCATATTGTCTGCGAAAAAAGACAGCCAAAAATACTTTGTCGGAGTTATTGAAGGGAAACTTTGATAAGTGTTAAAGGCTGTATTTTTTTGTAAAATTATGTGGAAATAAAAATATTTTTGTGATACAATAGTATTATCTTTAAATAAAGGATGTGTTTGATTTTGGTAAAAAAATATATTTACGGACAGCCCATAGAAACCAATGCTGTCGTGACGGATATTGAAGCCGAAAAGGAAAGTATACAGGCTCTCAATGAGATAAAGACGGATGACGGGAAATTGTTTTTTACATACTTCATGGAAAATGATGATATAGTATACGGTCTTGGAGAAGCTAACAGGGGAATCAACAAAAGAGGATATATCTATGAGAGCTTTTGCAGTGATGACCCCTTGCATACCGAGGAAAAACGTTCTTTATACGGAGCACATAATTTTATCGTCATAAGCGGTATAGTAAATATAGGAATATTCGTTGACACACCCTCACAGGTACAGTTTGATATAGGCTATACATCAAAGAATGTTCTGAAAATAACTCCGTCGGACGATAATCTGAAAATATATGTCATTGAGGGAACAAGTGCCTATGATGTCGTGAAGCAGTTCAGAAAGATGATAGGCAGAAGCTATATTGCTCCGAGATGGTCATTCGGCTTTCAGCAGAGCAGATGGAGTTATTATACAGAAGATGAAATTCGTGAGGTTGTGAAGAATTACAGGGAAAACCATATCCCTCTTGATGCTGTTTATATGGATATAGATTATATGGACGGCTACAAGGATTTCACTGTCAGTGAGGAAAGATTCCCGAATTTCAGGGAATTCGTGCAGGAAATGCGTCAGCAGGGAATAAGACTTGTTCCGATAATAGATGCAGGGGTGAAAATAGAGGACGGCTATGATATATACGAGGAAGGAAAATATTATCAGCTTTTCTGCAAGAAAGCAGACGGAAGTGATTTCACGGCAGGTGTATGGCCGGGCAAAACACATTTTCCCGATTTTATGAATACAAATGCCCGCAATTGGTTCGGAAGCAAGTATAAAAAACTGATTGATGACGGTATAGAGGGCTTTTGGAATGACATGAACGAGCCGGCAATGTTCTATACGGATGACGGGATAAAAGAAGCCGTTGAATATATAAAAGACTTTGACTTTGATACGAATGATTCAAACAAATTCTTTGAACTCAGGGATAAGTTAACGGGTCTTGCAAACAGAAGAAAGGATTATGAATCGTTCTATCACAATATGGATGGTCAAATAGTACGTCACGATAAAGTACATAATCTTTACGGATATAATATGACAAGAGCGGCAGGCGAGGCTTTTGACTATATACAGCCCGATAAGAGAATGTTATTGTTTTCACGTTCATCCTATATAGGAATGCACCGTTACGGAGGTATATGGACAGGTGACAATCAGTCGTGGTGGTCACATCTTCTTTTAAATATAAAGATGATGCCGTCACTCAATATGTGCGGATTTTTGTACAGCGGTGCAGACCTTGGCGGATTCGGTTCCAACTGCACGAGAGATTTGCTTTTGAGATGGCTTGCCTTTGGCATATTCACTCCTCTTATGCGTAATCATACAGCTTTCGGAACGAGAAATCAGGAGTGTTATAATTTCGGTGATAC
This sequence comes from uncultured Ruminococcus sp., assembly GCA_902785555.1. GTDB lineage: Bacteria > Bacillota > Clostridia > Oscillospirales > Acutalibacteraceae > UBA1213. The sequence continues at coordinate 41,416 of CACZZB010000017.1, read as the reverse complement.
CGAAGAATTCAAAAATATCATTGCGATAAGATACAGCCTTATCCCGTATCTTTACAGTGAATATATGAAAGCCTGTCTTAATAATGATATGATGATAAAGCCGCTGAGCTTTGAATATCCGGATGATGAATTTGCAAAGACCGTTGAAGACCAGCTCATAATAGGCGAAAGTATTATGATAACACCTGTATATCAGCAGAATTCGATAGGCAGATATGTATATCTCCCCGAAGATATGCTTCTTGTGCGTTTTTCTTCACCGTCGAAAAGAAGCTGCTGTGTAATGCACAAAGGCATACATTTCATTTCGGTCGGATTGGGCGAAGTTCCTGTATTTATCCGTAAAAATAAATTGCTTCCTCTGTGCCGTTCTGTCGAATGTACGGATATGCTCGATACATCAAAATTCGAGATAATCGCATTCACGGATAAGGAAATAACGTACACGATGTATGAAGATGACGGATATTCAAAAAATTATGATTCTCCCGAAAATTTCATTGATTTTACGATAGCGGAAAATGACAAACAGCTTGGAGCTGTCAGCAAAAAGACGATAGTAAAACTTTCTCTTTTCCAATAATAAAAATACTGAATGTTGAAATTTGGGACAAAAGTACCGAAAGTGCCGAATGTTGAAAGTGCAGATTTAAAAAAACAGTGTATTTTTCAACTGTTTTAACAGAGTTTTCAACCAAAATTTCCGAGTTTTCAACTTTACATAAAGTATAATATATCAAAAAACTGCTCAGAATAATATTATACGAAATTGAAAGCGAGGTTTTTGGGGATATGATAAAGGGAATAAATCACACAATGATAGAACTGCATGACACGGGAAATGAATATTATGAGAGAGCGATACTGATAGTCAAACCCGAATATGCATCGGTTCAGAGAGCGATACTTGAAGATGAAGCCAAAAAAATGCTGAAAGAATTTGATGTACCGTCGGCAATGAAAACAAAAAGGGGTAAGCTGAAACAGGCTGTAATGCTTGTATGTTCGGCAATAATCGGAGGAATAATAACGGCACTTTTCTGCATATAAACATGAATTTTTATACTGTGCATTGTCATATAATTGACTGCACAGTATAATTTTTTGGCAATAATTCGGGTGATAGTATGATAAAAAAATATTTTTGGCTGATAAGTTCGGTGATGGTGTTTGTATGCGGATATGTTGTTCATATTGCTTATGAAGCGTCAGGCAGGGCAGCGTGGAGTATTCTTGTTTCAAGTGTAAACGGCAGTCCGTGGGAAATGACAAAGCCTTTTGCACTTGTATACATAATGTTTGTATTCATAGAGCTTTCATGTCTTAGACCGTCACTTCTGCATTTTGTATGTTCAAAGATAATAATGCTTCACGGATTTGCGTTTTTATCCGTGATACTTTTGGCTGTATTCGGGAAAACGACTTTTTTGGTGATATTTGTTTCACTTTGCGTATCGGAATTTCTTTCATACGGGATAAATAAATCTAAATGCAGGATAGAGTTGTTTTGGATACCGATATTTATATCCTTTGTGTTATTTTTTGCCGTACTGCTTTTTGCAAGCGTGTACCCTCCGAATATATTTCCGTTTATTTGAATCAAATAGTCTTGACTAATTTTGTAAAAGAAATTATAATTTATATTGGAGTAACAGCGGAAAGCTGATTTATTTAAAAATACAAAGGAGAGTACATTCAAATGAAGAATTACAACATTACACTGCTCAAAGGTGACGGAATAGGACCTGAAATTGTGAACGAGGCTGTAAAAGTCCTCGACAAGACAGCAGAAAAATTTGATTTCAAAGTGACCTACACAGAGGCACTTTTGGGAGGCTGTGCCATTGATGCAACAGGTGTGCCGCTGCCGCAGGAAACGATAGATAAGTGCAAGGCTTCGGATTCGGTTCTTTTGGGAGCGGTAGGAGGTCCGAAATGGGACACTCAGCCCGGAAATAATCGTCCCGAGGCAGGCTTGCTCGGAATAAGAGGAGCTTTGGGACTTTTTGCAAATCTCCGTCCCGCAGTCATCTTTGAACAGCTCAAAGATGCATCACCGTTAAAGAGTGAAATAATAGGTGATGCAATGGATATAATGATAGTCAGGGAACTTACAGGCGGAATCTATTTCGGCAAAAGGGGACAGTTTGAAGAAGACGGTGTAAAAGCCGCTTATGATACGGAGAAATATAATGTCAATGAGATAGAACGTATCGGCAGAGTAGCTTTTGAGATGGCTATGAAAAGAAACAAGAAGCTGACAAGCGTTGACAAGGCTAATGTACTTGATTCTTCAAGACTCTGGAGAGCAACTATGACAGAGCTTTCAAAGGAATATCCCGAAGTTGAACTCAATCATTTGTATGTAGACAACTGTGCAATGCAGCTTGTGAGAAATCCGAAACAGTTTGATGTAATAGTTACTTCGAATATATTCGGTGATATACTTTCTGATGAAGCGTCAATGATAAGCGGTTCAATAGGTATGCTTGCTTCCGCAAGTCTTAACAGTACAAAGCTCGGTATGTATGAACCGATACACGGTTCAGCTCCCGATATCGCAGGACAGGGTATCGCAAATCCGCTGGCTACTATACTTTCAGTGGCAATGATGCTGAGATATTCACTTGATGAGCCGCAGGCAGCAGACGCTATTGAAAATGCCGTTGCAGAGGTGCTTAAAACTGTAAGAACACCCGATATTTACACAGAGGGTACAAAGAAAGTAAGCACAACTGAGATGGGTGACGCAGTTTGTGCTTTGATATGAGAAAGAAAAAGGCGGTAAAACTGATATGAAAAATATAGAGCTTGCCTTGACACTTCTTATTGCGGGATTTGTCATAGTATTCGTTGTACTGATACTTCTGATAGTCATAATCACGCTTTACGGAAAAATAATACAGTCTGCACAAAATGCAGTATCAAATAAAAGAGAAAAGAAACTTGCCCAAAATAAAGAAAACACAGAAAAATCCGCAGTAAAAGCAATCGTCAGAGAGGATATCGAGGAAGATGACGGAGAAATTCCCGAAGAAATAATAGCTGTTATAGCAGCGGCAGTTGACGCTGTATACGGAAATAAACCTCATAAAATTAAAAATATCAAGCGTTCCCGTTCGATACGTTCTTCTTGGGGCAACGCAGGCATTGCCGAAAACACAAAACCATTTTAATTCATAATGTATTATGAGTTGCGTGAAATTAAATTGAAAGGAAGAAAATTGAATGGATATTTTTAATCAGCTTGGGGAAATAATCGTCAATCTTTTCAGGGATTCGGGACTTTGTTCTCTCAGCTGGGAAAACTATGTAATGATAGCGATTTCGTTTATATTAATGTTTCTGGCTATCAAAAAACAATATGAACCGTTGTTGTTATTGCCGATAGCATTCGGCATGATGCTGGTGAATATTTTCCCGGGAATCATGGGAAATCCGTCAACAACGCTTATGACGGAGCAGCAGGTCATTGCAGCAGGCTTTGACCCGTCATCATATACAACTACCGTATTTGAAGGAGTTACATATTACAACGTCACTCAAAACGGCGGATTGTTCTATTATCTGTATCAGGGAGTACATCTCGGAATATTCCCTCCCCTTATATTCCTTGGAATAGGTGCAATGACGGATTTCGGTCCTCTGATAGCCAATCCGAAAAGCTTTATACTCGGTGCAGCTGCACAGATAGGTATATTTATTACATTTATAGGAGCGATTTTACTCGGATTTATGCCGAAAGAGGCAGGTTCCATTGCAATAATAGGCGGTGCGGACGGTCCTACGGCTATATTCGTAACTTCACAGCTTTCGCCCGAACTGCTCGGACCGATAGCGGTTGCGGCATACTCCTATATGGCGCTTGTACCGATAATACAGCCCCCGATAATGAAACTTCTTACAACTAAAAAAGAGCGTTCTATCGTAATGGAACAGTTAAGACCCGTTTCAAAACTCGAAAAGATACTTTTCCCGATAGTCGTTGTAGTTCTTGTTGCAATACTTCTTCCCGATGCAGCACCGCTTGTAGGTATGCTCATGCTCGGAAATCTCTTTAAAGAGAGCGGAGTTGTTGAAAGAATAGCGAAAACGGCACAGAATGAACTGATGAATATAGTAACGATATTCCTCGGAGTGACAGTCGGAGCAACTGCAAGCGGAACATTGTTCCTTACTCCGAAAACGCTCGGAATAATAGCACTCGGTCTGATAGCCTTCTGTCTCGGAACGGCTTGCGGAGTATTGTTCGGCAAGATAATGTGCTGGGCAACTCACGGAAAAGTAAATCCGCTGATAGGTTCGGCAGGCGTATCGGCTGTACCTATGGCAGCGAGAATATCACAGAAAGTCGGTCAGGAAGAAAATCCCGCAAACTTTCTTCTTATGCACGCTATGGGACCGAATGTAGCAGGCGTTATCGGCTCGGCTGTTGCAGCGGGTGTTCTTATAAGCGTATTGAAATAATAATGTCCTTTACAGACTGTTTGTACCTTTTACAAACAGTCTGTATTATTTGTCTAAAAAAAATAGAAAAAATTATTCAATTGGTGGAAAAAATTATATAATATTGATTTTGATGGCTGAATATTATATAATAAAAATATATAAGTGTCGGTTTCGGAAAGTTTTATGTTGGCATTAATTATTAATCTAAAAGAAAGGTGTGGTAAAGATGGTTAAAGGATATTTGAAGAAAGGCTTTGCGGCAGCCCTTGCATTGACGATTATTACAGGCGGAATGACAGCCTTGAATGTATCGGCTGTGGAAAACGGTGAATTGCCTGTTGCTGCGGCAGAAGAAATTTCGGTGCTTACAAATAATTCATTTATTGATTTTGAAACGATAGGCGTTAAGAAAAATATCACTATAACAGGCTCTGCAAGCGGCGGCACGGGTGAGTATACCTATGCATATTTCTATAAGAAGTGCTATGAAAATAAATGGAGCACAAAAAAGAATTTCAGTACAACAGAATCTGTCAAACTCTGTCCTCAGACTGTTACGGATTATGATATATGCGTCAAGGTAAAAGATAGCAGCGGTACTGTCACGAAAAAATATTTTGTCGTAAAAGTAAATCCTGCACTTGCGATTCAGGCGGCTGTAAGCCCCGAAAGCATTATGAAAGGACAGCAGATAACAATGACAGCCTCGGCAACGGGCGGAAGCGGAAATTATACTTATGCTTATTTCTATAACAGAGATGGCGGTGCATGGAAAACTGTCAGAAATTTCAGCACAGCTTCCTTGGTATCATTGAAACCGGCTTATACAGGAAATTACGGTATTTGCATAAAAGCAAAGGACAGCTACGGAACAGTCGTAAAACAGTATTTCAATGTTCCGGTAAGTCAGATAGAATTGAATGCTTATCTTGATGAAGAAGTTGTACAGATAGGCGATACGGTTGTTGTAAACGGTGAAGCAAAAGGCGGAGATTATACCTACGCTTATTTCGTACAGGAAAAGGGCTCAACTACATGGAAGTTCATCAAGAATTTCAGCAAATCAACGTCTGTTGAATTTAAGCCTCAGGCTGTCGGTGAATATACTGTTTGTGTAAAGGCAAAGGATACTGCCGGTCAGATAGAGAAAAAATACCTGTCTTTGAATGTTGTCCGTGAAAAAAATGATGCCAAAGGCATAACATCAAGGATAATAGATGACTCTATGACACAGGTACAGAAGGTCAAGGCAATACATGACTGGCTTGTCAATAATGTCGATTATGATATAGAAAATCTGAGAAACGGAACTGTTCCCGATGAAGATTATACCGCCGAGGGTCTCTTTGAAAACAGAAAGGCTGTTTGCGACGGCTATTCAAAGGCATTTTTGCAGATGGCACAGTGTGCGGGCTTTGAAGCTATAAGGGTGACGGGAGTCGGCTACAACAGTACGGGAAGTGCTGAAAATCATGCATGGAATCAGATAAAAGTTGACGGAAACTGGTATAATATCGACGTTACATGGGATGACCCGATTATAGCAGGAGAAACTGACTTTGATAATCTTGTATATGATTATTTTCTTGTACCGGATAAGAGCTTCAACAGAAATCATCAGGCAGATCCCGGTCAGACAAGATACAACTGTACAGCCGATCAGCCTGTGGAAGTTATAACAGGTGATGTTCTTGAACAGGAACTTGCAAATAATGAGGACTGGTTCTATTGTGAAACTACAGATGAAGTAAAGGCAGCAGCCTCGGATATTCTTGCAAAAGGCAAAACACAGTTTACTGTCATTTATAAGACGGATGATATGAGTGCAACGGATGTTTTCTATGCCGGAGTTGATGCAGGAACTGCATCACGCAAGGTATCAAGTACAAGCTGTGAGTATATGGCTTGGAAAATAAGTTCATATGAACAGATGACAATATACTTTACGTTGAGATAAGAAAATTTGATTATGGCGGTGTATCGTCTGAAAAACGGTACATCGCTTTTTATTTTTTGCGAAATCATATAAAACTATTTGCATTTATAGAATGTTTGTTTTATAATATTCTTATATTGTTATCGGAGAGTGAAAAGTATATGAATATGGACAGAAAAACCATAATAAAAATATTTTTTCTTGCTGTATGTATAATTCTTGTATATATAGGCTTTCAGCATTTGGATATAATAGGTTCTTTTTTGGTCTGGCTTCTGCAGATATTTATACCGTTTATAATAGCAGGCTGTTTTACATTCTTCCTGAATGTCCCGCTGAATGCAATAGAAAACAGAATGTTCCGTTCAAAAAACGGTGAGCCTATGAGTCCCATAAAAGAGAAATTGAGAAGACCTCTTGCAATAACTATGTCGATAAGTATATTTGTACTTATACTTGGAGTTTTTCTTATTATAATCATACCTGAAATAAGCAACAGTCTGCAAAAAATAGCAGGTTCAATCCCTGTTGCATTTGAACAGGTACAGGATACCTTGACGGACTGGAGCAACAGATATGATTGGGCAAAGCCTATCATAGATGTTCTTGATGTTGACTGGGGCTCTATGGGTTCCAATATAAGCGGTTTTATAACGAGCAATATTTCAAATTTTTTCAGTTCGACAATGGATCTTCTGAGTTCAACAATGAAGGTTTTGTCATCTGTCATAAGCACCGTCGTTAATATATTTTTAGGAATAGTGCTTGCAGTGTATTTTCTTGCAAATAAAGAAAAAATTTCCTCAAACGTAAAAAAAATATTATATGCCCTTCTTCCGTCAAAAGCCGTTGACTATGTTATAGAAGTAGGTATTATGACAAACAAGTCATTTTATAACAGCATAACGGGTCAGATGATGGAATGTGTGATAATAGGTTGCCTGACAGGTTTCGGCATGGCAATACTTGGATTTCCGTATGCGTCGCTCGTTGCCGTGCTGATAGCGATATGTTCATGGATACCTATGTTCGGAATAACGATAGGCACAGTTATAGGAACTCTTTTTATTCTGACAGTCAGCCCGATACAGGCAATATGGTTTATAGTCTTCATGGTATGTTTGCAGCAGATTGAGGGAAATCTGATATATCCGAGAGTTGTAGGTTCAAATATCGGACTTCCGCCTATCATAATGATAGCGGCGATAGTTATTTTCAGCGGATTCTTCGGAATAGTGGGACTTCTTGTATGCGGTCCCGTGACATCTGTTCTGTATACTCTTTTAATGCGTTTCGTGAATAATAAAATAAAAGACAAGAACATTCCTCAGGAAAAATATGCAATGGTAAATAAAAGCATTGAAACGTATGAGCCTAAGAGAGTCAAGCCCGAAAATAAAAAAATAAAAGATATTATCTCAGGCTTTAATAAAAAAAATAAGTGAATTCAAGACGGCAGTTCGTATTTGTGCGAATTGCCGTTTTTTATAATTTTTTTATAAAACTATTGTAATTTTATATCAAAATATGATAAAATTATAAATGTGATTTATATTTCGTGGAGGTTTTTTTATATGTCAAATTTAAAATATTCACATATTCTCGATGAGCAAGCTTATTTCGGCAACGATTTGGGAGCCGTTTATTCAAAGAATTTTACTGTATTCAAAGTATGGGCACCGTCGGCAAGTGATGTTGTATTGAAACTCTATAAAACGGGAGATACGGATGAAGTTATATCCCTTGAAATAATGACAAAGGGTGAAAACGGCGTATGGAGTATCAAAATTGACGGTGATATAAAAAATACATATTATACATATTTGGTGACTGTTGACGGGACAACAAGGGAAACAGCGGATATATACGCAAAAGCTGCAGGTGTCAACGGAAAAAGGAGCATGGTCGTTGACCTTGAAAGCACTAATCCCGAAAATTGGGATAATGACCGTAATATTTTGCTTGAAAATCCGACTGATGCAGTTGTATGGGAAATCCATGTGAGGGATTTTTCGATAAGTACGCTTTCGGGAGTTTCGCTCAGGCACAGGGGAAAATATCTTGCTTTTACCGAAAACGGTACGACACTTGACGGAAAAGGCGAAATTTCAACGTGCATTGATTATCTGAAAAAATTAGGTATAACTCATGTACAAATATTGCCTATGTATGACTATGCAACAGTAGATGAGGCTCATCTTGAAAAACCACAGTTCAACTGGGGTTATGACCCACTTAATTACAATGTTCCCGAGGGGTCTTACTCGACAGATCCTTTTGACGGAAATGTCAGGGTAAAAGAGCTGAAGCAGATGATAATGGCACTGCATAAAGCAGGAATAGGCGTTATTATGGATGTTGTCTATAATCATATGTATTCGGCAAAGGGAAGCTGGTTTGACAATACCGTTCCGGGTTATTATTTCAGGCTTGAAAAGGACGGCACGCTCAGTGACGGTTCTGGCTGTGGCAATGAAACTGCAAGTGAACACCTTATGTACAGAAAGTTCATGACGGATTCCATATTATATTGGGTAAAGGAATATCATATCGACGGATTCAGATTTGACCTTATGGGAGTACATGATGTCGATACCATAAACGGAATAAGAAAAGCTCTTGATGAAAACATTCCCGACGGTGAAAAGATAATTATGTACGGAGAGCCTTGGACAGGCGGCAAGCTTGGTACAAAAACGGATACTTGTGTAAAAAAGAATATCCATAAGCTGAATAACAGAGTCGGAGCATTCAACGATAATTTCAGGGATGCAGTAAAAGGTCATGTTTTCAATGCACTCGAACAGGGATTTGTACAGAGCGGTGAATTTACCGAGGAACTCAAATCGGGCATAACAGCAAACTGTATTTCCGAAAAGTGGTCGAATCAGCCCTCACAGGCTATCGCTTATACGTCGGCACATGATAATTTCACTCTTTATGACAAACTTGTCCTTTCAGTCAAAAATGATATGTCTTATGATGAAAGAGATGAAAAACTTGTTGCAATGAATAAAATGTCGGCGGCACTCATGCTCACATCACAGGGAATAGTATTCATGCAGGCAGGTGAAGAATTTGCCCGTACAAAGTTCGGTGATGATAACAGCTATGTATCGTCTGATAAAATAAATCAGATAGATTGGAGCAGTCTTGAAAAATATGCCGATTTGGCAGAATATTACAAGGGACTTATCAAGATAAGAAAGAATTTTTCACCGTTCAGAGACCCGACAGTCAATTCTGCAAAGCTTATCAAGTTTTCCAAGAATCCGGAGGGTACAGTTGCATATACTCTTGAAAATACTATCGCTCCCGAAAAGGAATGGAAGTATATTGCAGTCCTCGTAAATGCGAATGAAATCGAAACGGAATCCGAACTTCTTGCACAGGAAAATAAGACCTTGCCCGAAAAATGGACAATAATTGCCGATTCCCAAAAAGCAGGACTTTCAAGTCTTGGAACAATAGAAGGAAATACAGTGAAAATACCTCCTATGTCGGCATTGATACTTGTTTCTGATAAATGATATGAAAACAGTACAAAAATTTTCTCGTTATTATTGACATTACTGTGGATATATGATATAATTACCCAAATGTTTTGTATATTTTTTTAGTAAGTGAGGTGTTGAAAAGTGCAGAAGTATGTATGTGACGTATGCGGATATGTTTATGACCCTGTTGAAGGTGATGATGCTAATGGCATTGCTCCGAACACAGCTTTTGAAGATCTTCCCGAAGATTGGGTATGTCCTTTGTGCGGTGTTGACAAGAGCAATTTTTCCGCTGAATAATCTGTAAAAAAATGTTTTTAGAGGGGAGAGCAATGTTTTTGTTTTCCTCTCTTTTTATTTCGGGGGATTTTTTATGAAATATTGGAACGGAAGAAGATATTATTCGCTTGACTGCTATCTTAAAGAAACCTTCGGTGAAAAGCTGTATAAGCTGTCATTGAGCGGAGGAATGACGTGTCCAAACCGTGACGGGAAATTATCGGCAGAAGGATGTATATTTTGCAGTGAGGGCGGTTCGGGGGATTTTGCCGCACCATGTACTGATATTTCAAGTCAGATAGAGTATGCGAAAACTCTTGTCGGAGATAAATTTCATGGTGACAGATACATAGCGTATTTTCAGTCCTACACAAATACTTATGCCGATACGGAATATCTTCAAAATCTTTTTATGCCTGTCATAAAGCGTAACGATATAGCCGTTCTGTCGATAGCAACAAGACCCGACTGTCTTGAAGATGACAAGATAAGGCTTATATCAGATATGGCGAAGATAAAGCCCGTTTGGGTAGAGTTGGGATTGCAGACGATCCACCAAAAAACAGCTGATTTCATCAACCGTGGATATGAATTGGAATGTTATGACAGAGCAGTCGAGAAATTGAAAAATACAGGAGTGAATGTAATAACTCATATAATATTGGGCTTACCCGATGAAAGTCGTGAACAAATGCTTGAAACAACGGAATATGTCGGGAAAGTTACCGATGGAATAAAAATACAGCTTCTGCACGTTCTTAAAAATACAAAGCTGGCTGAACTGTATGAAAGTGGATATTTCAGGACACTTGAAGAAGATGAATATATATCGCTTGTGGGAGATGTGATAAGTATATTGCCCGAAAATGTAGTTATACACAGACTAACGGGTGACGGTGATAAAAAGATACTGATATCACCTTTATGGAGCTGTGATAAAAGGCGTGTACTGAATTTGATAAATCATGAATTGAAAGCAAAAAATATTTATCAGGGGAGCAGTATAAAATGAACATTGATATAAGAATTATGAAAGATGAAGATAAAAAAGAAGTCATTGATATGATGAATGTATTCTATCATTCGGAAGCGGTACTGACAGACGGCTCGCAGGAAATCTATGAAAATGATGTAAAAGCCTGTCTTAGTGATAGTCCGTTTGCGGAAGGGTATGTTTTTGAAAGTAACGGTGAAATTGTGGGATATGGTATGCTTGCAAAAAGTTTTTCAACGGAATTCGGCAAGCCATGTATCTGGATAGAAGATATTTACATAAAGGAAAATTACAGAAATAAGGGTATCGGAAACAAATTTTTTGAGCATATTTTTCAGAAATATCCCGAATATCTTTTTAGATTGGAGGCTGAAAGGGAAAATAAAAATGCTGTGAAATTTTATCGAAAGCTGGGATTTGAGGAAATACCGTATCTTGAATTGAAGAAGTAAAAAAAACGGCTGATGTAAAAAACATCAGCCAAAATTTTTTTATTCGGTACGGAGTGCGGCAACAGGGTCTTTTTTAGCGGCTTTCCTTGAGGGTATAAGTCCTCCTATGAGAGTCAGTATTACACTTAATATTATCAGTATTACAGCACTATCCCAAGGCAGGACAGCATTTACCGTTGCATTTCCGATGATATTGTGGATTATTGCGTTTATAGGTATCAGAAGAAGAAGTGATGTACCTATTCCGATAATTCCCGAAAGAAGTCCGATAATGAATGTTTCGGCATTGAATACCTGAGATATATTTCTCTTTGAAGCACCTATCGCACGGAGTATACCTATTTCCTTTGTACGTTCAAGGACGGATATATAAGTTATAATGCCTATCATGATAGATGATACTATCAGAGAAACGGCTACAAAGGCTATGAGTACATAGGATATAACATTTATTATAGTAGTTACCGAGGACATCAGAAGACCGACAAAGTCTGTATAGGTTATTTTATTTTCTTCTGTGACAGTTTTGTTGTAGTCTTCGATACATCTCGAAATAGAGTCCTTGTCTTCAAAGCTGTCTGCATATATGCTTATAGATGAAGGAGCATCAAGGCTTATAACGCCCAATTTTTCCAGATTATCCTCATAGCTTCCCGATGATATGTAGTTGTCATAAATAGATATAAGTACATCATCAGAGGGAGCTTTCATATATTGGTCAAAAGCCTTTGCCATACCTTCTTCGGTAGTGGGCGGAGTTTGTACAGCTTGTTGTTGAGCCTGCTGTTGAAGCTGAGCGAGCATTTCGGGTGTCATGGAGGTTTCGGGCATTGACATTTCAGGTGTGGAAGTTTCGGGTATATTTCCTGACATTGCAGCCAGTGCCATCATTCTCATATACATATTGGCTTTATCGGTGATACCGAGATTTTCAATATATTTTTTGGTATCATTGATTTTTTCGCTGTCGGTTTTAGGCTCGAATACCATTCCTGTTATGACGTTCCTGTTTTGGTCATCATGCTGAGCCTGAACTATACGGCTGTTATTGGTGTAGTCTATTATATAGTTTGTAAGAAGTCTTGTATATCCGAGAGGTTTTGATATGAGGATATTGTCGGAATCCTCTTTAAGTTTTATGATACCTGTTACCTTTAGTATGAGGGCGTTTTCAAGTTTTTGTTTTATTTTATCCTCGTCTGATGAGATATCATCATAATATCCGAATCTGTTTTTTACATAGTAGTCACAGGCAGGCATAACATAAAAATCCTTATTGCATATATCCTGATATTCAAGTTTGTGGTCATCCAATTCAACATTTTCGCCTTTTTCGATTTTCTTTGAAATTTCCTTATATTCATCTACGGGAAGGAATCCCATCTGATAAAGGGCTGTTATGGGTATTTCATTGTTTTCGTCAAGAACAAGAACAAGTTCGTTGTATGCTTTGGGCATAGAGCCGTATACAATGTCATAGTTATCTGTAATGGCACTGCTTACAGCATTGGTTTTGGGGTCATGCAGGATTTCTTCAAGCATTGAAGTACCGCCTCCGACCATAGCCATAGCACCGTCGGTTGCACCGAATTCCATACCGCCAAATGATATCGTCTGATTTTTCTTGTCATTGATGGTACTGCCGTCAGTGTTTACAAGTTTATCATTCGGGTCATAGGAATATACAGTAAATTTGGTGTCGTAGGAATAGATTATACCGTTTTCACCGATATATTTATTTATCTCGCTGTCTTTGTTGTCGAGATATTTTTTGAAGTCCGTAAGATTGTTTTTAGTAAAGCTCGTTGACATTTTTGAAACGGCTTCAAGCTGTGTATTATCGGAATATACAGCGTTCATGTCATGTGTGGCGGGGTCCGGATTAAGGGATTTCTGACGGGCTTCAATGAAACTGCTCAGGTCAATAGACTGGGCTTTTATACTTATGGGATAAGATGACATTGTATTTCGCTGAATACTGTCGATATAGAGATTTACACCGTTTGAAAGAGAGAGGATAAGGGCAATTCCGATAATGCCTATTGAGCCTGCAAAGGATGTGAGGAAAGTCCTGCCCTTTTTTGTGCGGAGGTTGTTGAAGCTCAGTGAAAGTGCTGTAAAGAATGACATTGATGACCTTCCCATATTTTTATGTTCGGGTTCTTTTTCGTCATCTTTCGGTTCAAAGGGGTTGGAATCATCAATGATTTTGCCGTCGGAAAGTTTTACGATACGATTGGCGTATTTTTCGGCAAGCTCGGGATTGTGTGTTACCATTATGACGAGCCTGTCCTTTGCGACTTCGTTTAGTAAGTCCATAACCTGTATGCTTGTTTCGGAATCAAGAGCACCTGTGGGTTCATCGGCAAGAAGTATGCTTGGATTGTTGACTAATGCTCGTGCAATGGCAACTCTCTGCATCTGACCGCCCGACATCTGATTGGGTCTTTTATGGAGCTGGTTGCCCAAGCCGACTTTTTCAAGAGCCTCTTTTGCACGTTTTTTTCGTTCTGACTTTGATATGCCCGAAATTGTGAGGGCAAGTTCGACATTTGATAGGATACTTTGATGAGGTATAAGGTTATAGCTTTGGAATACAAAGCCTATCGTATGGTTGCGGTAGGAATCCCAGTCCCTGTCCCTGTATTTTTTTGTTGAAATGCCGTTGATGATAAGGTTACCGCTGTCATATCTGTCAAGACCGCCTATGATATTGAGCAGTGTGGTTTTTCCCGAACCCGAAGGACCAAGTATTGCAACAAATTCATTGTCACGGAAATTAAGGCTGACATCATTGAGAGCAGTTTGTATAAGGTCGCCTGTTTTATACTGCTTTTTGATATTCTGTATTTTGAGCAAATTTTACATCTCCTCTTTAATTCTTTTAAAAAAATTATAATACAACAGGAAATGTTTGTCAAAGCATTTTTACTTTATTTTGACGGCAATGACTGTTATATCATCATCATGCCCGTCATTTCTTCTTGAAACGGCTTCATCATTGATAATGTCGGCTAATTCCTGCATACTTTTGTTTTCACAGGAATTCAGGATATGTTCTATCCATTCATCACCTGTGACGGTTGCACCGTCCGAAAGCATTATGATAATATCGTCACGGGTAAAATTGTCTTCAGTGCCTGTGAATCTGACATCCGGGAGTATTCCGACAGGCAGTGAAGGCGTTTCAATGCGGTAGGTTTTATTGCCCTTTTTGACAAATGAAAGTGCGGCACCGGCCTTGAAAAAATCCGTTTCACCGTTATACAGGTCTATTGAAAGGATGTCGAGAGTGGCAAGGGATTCATCCTCGGATTTGACCATAAGGGCAGAATTCACAACTTTAAGGGAACAGTCGAATCCCAAGCCGGCTTTGATGAGCTTTGACATTATGCTGACAGCCATTCTTCCGTCAACAGCAGCACGTCCGCCCGTTCCCATACCGTCACTGAGTACGGTTATAAATCTTCCCATGCCGTCATAAAAATAGTTGAAGTTGTCACCGCATAATTGTCCGCTGTCACTGATATGCTGACTTGACGCTATTTCAACGTCAAATATGGCTTTTTCGCAAAGTATTATGCGGCATCTTCCGAAAGCAGCCGTTATGTTTGGAGTATCGAATGTACGCCCGCATATCTTGGAGATTTCGCTGACGATAACAGGACGTTTTATTTTACTTCTGTCACCGTCAAATATCTCTGTTTCAACGGTCATTCTTCCCATATAGTCCACACGGCAGCTCACATCTATCGGTATCATTCCGAGGTCTTTGAATTTTATCAGAATTTTTTCTGCAAGGTCATTGTCGAAGAATTCATAATTCTCATATTCATCAGCCATTTCACCCAAGATATCACCCAAGCCGCAGAATTGCCCTGCAACGACAGTTCTTATTTCATCAATGCGTTTGGCGGCAGCCTCGGAGAGCAGATAATTTTTATATGACTTGTTGACGGCAGAAGCCATTTCAATAGTCCGACAGCATTTTCTTTTGAGTTCATCACAGAAATCCTTTGATTCTATTTCGCCTTTTCGTTTGAGTTTCTTTGTAACGGAATCGAATAATTCAAGTGAAACACCGCTGCGGTGTTCCCAGCAGAAAGTTTTCATGCCGCAGCGTACACAGGTATTTTCAACAGCCTTTTGATATACGCTTTCCAGGGTAGGTGTCACAACATTTGAAAGCCTTTTTGAAACCTCATCGACATCATTTGATACACCCGACAATGCTTTTGAAGCGAAGTCAAGACGCATGATAACGGAACGTCTTAAACTTTCATAATTTTTATCGCTTTTTTTCAGGGAGAATACGGCTGTTATGAAATTGAATGTATTTTTCGGTATAAGTATAAATATCAGTCCCGATATTGTCAGTTCATAAAGGGTCTGTATGACAGTATTAAGACCGCTTGCCTGAAGTGAGGCTATACCGCTGCCGAAAATGAACATTACTGCGGATAAGATTCTTCCCGTAGGTGCAAAAAGTCCTGCAAGGAGTCCGCCAAAAGCGTATGATGTGCCCAAAAAATAGTAATCGGAGGAGGATATGCCTAAGATTATCCCCGTTGATATTCCCGAAATACAGCCGCCTGCGACACCTCCGTAATGAGCAGCAATTAAAATACATAATCCTGCAATCATTCTTCCGACAGAAAGAGAGCCTATCGTTACGGATGATATTCCCGATAAAGCGATACAGCCTGTAAGTATCAGAGCGGAAATTTCCTGCGGCAGCAGAGTTCCGAGAGTTTTTGTACCGTTGAGGATAGTGATAGTGCGGGAAATAAAATATGTTCCCATACCTGCAAGGACTGTTTCGAGGATGTACATGAATACTTCTTTATATCCGTTGACGGTCATAACAGCCACACTTGTAGCTGTTGCAGGTATAATGCAGACAAGTATATTATATAAAGAATATCTGCTGAGTTTTTTTATATCCTTGAGAGTCCATCTTATTGCAAGTACGGCAAGCATTGCGGCAATGTATCTGAAATGATATCCTCCACGTATCATATAGCCGACAGTTGAGCCGATAATGGAAAATAATATATTCGGGAAAGGTACGGATGCTGCAAGGGATATTCCGAAAGGTGAGTATTTTTCAAAAACAGTGCTGTTTGCCGCAAGGATACCGCACAAAAAATATAATATATTTGCTATCATCTTTATTGTACTTCCGCTTAACGCACTTTTTATATCCGTTCTTCTGACAGTGGTTATGTTCATTGACAAACTCTCCTTTTATAATAATATTTTTTGTATTATTATACAGCTTTTATATAAATATCTTTGTCGATTTGCACATTTTCCGAATAAAAAAAGAAGATGAAAATTTGACAATATATAATGCTTTTTGATATAATAAACAGAAGATATTTATAAAAAGGCGGTGATACCGATATGTCGGAAAAAAGCAGGGATATTGATGACAGAGGCAATATTTCCAATAAATTCAAGCTCGCCATGGCATTCAATATATGGCGTGTTCTTGATAAAAATGAATATGAAAGCTCACTTGAATATATTGATAAAAATAAATGGGTACTGTTCACGCTTGTGATGTCAAGCTATAAAAAGCTGATATATCAGAGAAAAAAGACTTCAAAAGAGGTAGTCTGTGAGATAGCATGGGCAACGGGATATATAATACCGCAGAATTTTGATTACCGTTACTGCGGATATGATATAAATGCAATGAGGCATCTGATAAAAGATAAATATACAATAAGTCCGAATGTACTTAAAAATTCCATTGATACCGACCTCATAGAAGATGACGGTGAAGAAGGTTCTGTTCTGTATGAACTGAAACAGCTTCCGTTATCATGCTGGCTGAATCTGAAAGATACTATAAAGAAATACAATAAAAAGTGGGAAGAAGATATAAGAACGAATCTGTACCGGTGGATGGGGGCAGGCTATGAATATGTGCTGGATTTTTACAGCTTTATAAATATATGTGCATATTATAATATAGAAACAAAGCCTCTTGAAAGTGTATGGAACGGTTACATGAAACCGTCAATGCAGAAACCGTTGATATATATAGCAAAGGATTTTCCCGAATACAGGACTTTCTGGGAATCATGGTACAATGAACTGTATAAATATTCCTATGAGATATTCAGCCTCGCAAGCAGGTCTTTTACATGGGATACAAGCCAAATGCAGGAAAGAAAAAAAATACTTATAAATTCAAGGCTGTGGGAGGATTTTGTAAACAGTAAAAATTTGTCCGTCAACAGGAATGAAATAAGCATTGACACGGAAAATTTTGCAGAAAAATGGCTTGAAAGACCGCTTGATTCATCATCAGACAAAAAACTTGAATTTCACGGATTTTTCACGAGCAAAAGAAGAAATATGGATTCAAAGGGCAATAATTCTCAACAGCAGGGAGTAAGAGTTGTCAGCATATCAATGGATGAAATAAAGGAAATAGCAAGCATAACTGCTCCAAGCGAAATTCAGTCTGACTTGTCGGAATTGGAACAGAAAGAAGAAACTCCTCCGCCAGAGCCTGAGAAAAAAGGCGGCTTTATGGAATTTCTAAAAGGATTATTCGGCAAGAAAGAACAGCCTCAGGAAACACCGACTGAGCCTGAGGAATCTCCCGAAATAAAAATGAAAAACAAATATCTTGAAATACTCGATAAAAATGCGGATAACCCGATATTCAAGCATGATATAAAAGTCACAAAAGAGCATATTGAACAGATACAGTCAAGACTGCAAAAAATAAATGCTATATTATCTGAGCATTTCAAGCCTACCGAAATGACTTACAGCCGATTTGTGAGAATTATCGAGGAAATGGCAACAAGGTTTTATGCCAATGTCAGAACAATGATAAAAAGGATAGATATTTTTGATACAAAGGATTATCTGAAAATATCCCATTCAAGTACAGGTATGTCTGTATCAGCCAAAAAAGAACGTATGCGGATATATACCGAGCATATAAACTATGTACATAAACTGGTAGATGCAAATGAAAATATAGTCAGCAAACTGGACGGACTTCTTCTTGAGCTTACAAAGCTTGATGATTTCAGCGAGGAATCACTCAATAACAATCCTGCTGTCAATGAGCTTACCGAGCTTATCAATCAGACAAAATTCTATAAACAATGAAAAATTCCCGAAACATTTTTTGAGTGTTTCGGGAGATTTTTTTAATTTTCGTCTTTTTTTGCCCTTCTTACAGCATCAATGCAGTATGCTTTTATTTCAATGCTGTTCATGTAGTTGTCAAATACATGGTCACCATGAAGTTCAAAGTATTTTTTGAACGGGCAGAATACTCTGACGATATTCGTCTGATTGAAGAAAACTATCTGAACGGGACATTCCATTATATCGCTCATGCCTGAGATGGTAAGGACACCGTGTTCTCTTTTTGATGTATCGCAGTTTCGTATAATATAATTTTCTGCTTTGAGTTCTGTCAATCTTTCATTGTCGTCTGCACCCGCAATTTCGGCAACAGCAAAACGCTGTGTATTTTCCTTGAAGTCTGTGTCGATAATGACCTGTGCGGCATCAAGCATGAAGTCATATCCGTAACTCCACGTTGAATGATATTCTATCATTATCCAATCGTTTATTTCTTTTTTGCCTTGAAAAATCATTTATAAAAATCCTCCTTAAGTTTTCTGATAAAATGGATATGTACTTTGAGCGGCTTGCTGTCCGAGGTCTGAATCCAAGAGAATAATATCTATTGAAGCCCCTTGTGTATAAGGACAGACCTGTTCGGCAATATCGTTCAATACAGATGTATCGCCCTCAAAGTCAACTATAACCAAATATCCTGTTGAATCTCCTTGCTTTATACCTTTGAGATAAGCTGAATGTACTCCCTCTGTATTCTGCATAAAATACATGAGTGCCTGTATCATCTGATTAGGTACGGAACGCAGTTCAAAGAGGGTGATAGGTTCTTCATCTTCTTGAAAATCATCTTCCGAATAGTCATCAGAATATTCTTCGGAAATATCCTCTTGATATTCTTCAAAATCATTTTCCGAATTTTCTTCGGGAATTTCTTCAAAATATTCTTCGTCTATTATTATGTCGGAAGATACTTTCTTTATTAAATTGAGTGCATTGTTATCTATGACCATGTTGAAGCCGAATGGATTGACGGCTATTTTTTCACCCTGACTGCAAAGATATTCAATATCTTTAAAGCTGACGATATTTCCTGCACATTGTCTGTCACGGTCAAAACGGCTGAATTCCGTCCAGTCGGTAAAAAATGGTATCAGCGTATCATCATTTTCAAGTTTCAGTGCAGGTACGGTAACAGCTATACCGTCTGCTGAATAGATGGCTTTCAGGAAGCTGTTTTCAAGACCGTCAAGAGGAGTATTCCTGTCTATTATAACGGGCATGAGATATTTTGCCTGATACAGTGAACGAAGTAATTTGGTTCTTGTATTTTTGGTTGAAGTGCCTGCTTTGAAAGTCTGAAAAAAGAGATTTGCAATGACCATTAAAGACTGATTAAAAACAGGCTGTTCGCTTTTCGGCAAAGATGAAAAATCGGGTTTTTCAATAATATCGAAAATATTTATCTGTATAAATTGTTTTCCGTTATCCAAAATGATATTTTCAATACCGCACCTGAAAAGGTCGCTGAAAAACTGTATTCTTGTTTCGGACTTGCAGAGTTCTGTTTCAATTTCAACTTTATGTACAGCGAGGTGTTCTTTGAAATCCTCACAGAAAGCCTTTTCGGAAAATATAAATGCAGAAGGTTTTCCGTTGAAATATTCGATATAGTTATTTTTGGTAACAGGGGAGTAAGCGACCCACAATTTATTTTCGGTTTGAACAGCTTTGATGATTTTTTTGTAAATATCGGGATTTTTGGAACGGGCGTATTCGTCTATAAGCTCCTGAACCGTTGGCATATTATTATCATCTCCTAAAAAACAGGTGTATTTCAAAAATCTTTTGTAATTATTATACAATCACTGTTAAATTCTGTCAACAATGTTTTTGAATACTCTTGTTAAATCTCGGGAATTATGGTATATTTATTAGAAAAAATATCCGGAGATGATTTTTTATGACAGATGAAATAAAAATACTTTTTGAAGATTATTTTCGTGCGGCTGTAAATTTATACGGTATCATATCATTATCGAAATTATTGGATATATACAACAGTCAGAATGAACCTGTAACGGAAAGTGAGTTCAGGGAATTTGCGGAAAATATAGATTTGTCTGATAAATCCTATGATATAATAGGTCAGGAGAATATTGACAAAAAAGCCCCTGAAACTGATTTGATGAAAAAAGAGCTTGTAGCGGAATATCTTTACATAGACGGCTGGGATGAGTATTGGGAGATAAGCGAACTGCAAAAGGGTACTGATTATTATATCCCGAAAAAGGAAAGATTTTTAAGATATAAAGATGAATTTTTCCATGAGAAATCCATGGAATTCATTGATGTCAGGGCATTTCTGAGAAATTTGCCGTATCTTTCAAAAGAACAGGCTGATACTATTGCAGAAGATATGGAATTTATGCTGCAGATGGATAGGGAAGATGATATCATGCCTGCCGTAAGTCAGGCTGTTGATTTGGGATTCAAGGACAAGGACAAAATAAAATTACAGGAATTTTGCGGACTGCTCATGGATTTGAATGATAATGTCAGGAAGCACTGTTATCGTGGACACACCAAAAAAGAAGTTTTCGGAGATTTCGGGGATATTTTTTGAAACAGGTGTTGAATATCGGCATAAATTTGTTATAATATAATAGCGGAAAATTTTTCGTAAATAAGTAAAAGGGTGAATTGAAAATGTCAAAAAAGGTAAGAACAAGATTTGCACCAAGTCCGACAGGATTCATGCACGTCGGAAATCTTCGTACAGCTTTGTATGAATATCTCATAGCAAAGTCACTCGGAGGAACATTTGTACTTCGTATCGAGGACACAGACCAGGAACGTAAAGTTGAGGGTGCAGTGGATATTATCTATAATACGCTCAGACAGGCAAAACTTATACATGATGAAGGACCCGATATAGGCGGTGAATACGGTCCTTATGTTCAGAGTGAAAGAAAAGATTTATATTTGCCGTATGCACAGAAATTAGTTGAAATGGACAAGGCATATTACTGTTTCTGTACGAAAGAAAGATTGGATTCGCTTCATAATGATTCAGACGATATAGGCGGAGGTTATGACCGTCATTGCCGTAATTTGCCCAAAGAGGTCGTTGAAAAGAATCTTGCCGAGGGTATGCCGTATGTTATCCGTCAGAAAATGCCCTTGGAGGGTTCGACAACCTTCAATGATGCCGTATTCGGTTCTATCACAGTCGAAAACAGCGAACTTCAAGACCAGATACTTATAAAAACAGACGGTTATCCGACATATAACTTTGCGAATGTCATTGATGACCATACTATGAATATAACCCATGTTGTCAGGGGAAGCGAATATCTTTCGTCAACACCCAAATATAATCTGCTTTATGAGGCATTCGGCTGGGACATCCCCGAATATGTACATCTTCCTTTGATAATGGGAAAGAATGATGACGGAACAGTTTCAAAGCTCTCAAAAAGGCATGGTGCAACGAGTTTTGAAGACCTCGTGAAACAGGGATTCCTGCCCGAAGCTGTCATAAATTATATAGCACTTTTGGGCTGGTGTCCGAAAGATAACAGGGAAATTTTCTCTATTGAAGAATTGGTTGAAAATTTCCGTATTGACGGCATAAGCAAATCACCGTCAATATTTGACTATGATAAACTGGAATGGTTCAACGGAGAGTATATAAAAGCCCTGCCTGTTGAAAAATTTGCTGAAATTTCAATGCCTTACTTCAAAAAGGCTATAAAAACAAAAGAATTGGATTGGATAAAAGTAGCGTCCATTCTCCAGCAGAGAACTACAAAATTGACACAGATTCCCGAAAAGATAGAATTTTTTGAAGCACAGCCCGATTATGACAAAGAATTGTTCGTGAATAAAAAGAGCAAGACTAATCTTGAAAATTCCGTGACAATGCTCAAAGAAGGTATAAATGCTCTTAATGCTCTTACTGAGTGGAATCACGATACTATACATGACTGTCTTATCGGACTTGCACAGCAGCTTGAAGTCAAGAACGGTACATTGATGTGGCCTATAAGAATAGCTGCATCCGGTATGTCTGTAACTCCGGGCGGTGCTGTTGAAATACTCGATATTCTCGGCAAAGAGGAATCTATGACCAGACTTCAAAAAGGTCTTGCAAAACTGTCTTGAATCGGAGAATGGAGCTGTTGAAAAGGAGATTTTTACTATGAATATAGAACAGCTCAGAAATGAATATGCACAAGGACAAAAATTTAAATATGTGTTCTTTTGGGGACATAAGAAATTCAATGGAATTACCGAGACTTGTTTAAGTCAGTGGTACGAATGTAAATTTACGGTTGACGGAGTTGAATATCACACAGCCGAACAATATATGATGGCTCAAAAGGCGATTTTGTTCAAAGATGACGAGATACTTCAAAAAATCATGTCAGCCGATAATCCCGCTGTTTACAAGAGCCTTGGCAGACAGATACGCAATTTTGACAGCAAAATCTGGGACGAAAACAAGTGTAAAATAGTTGTCAGCGGAAATATGGCTAAATTTTCACAGAATCCCGAACTGTTTGACTTTTTGCTTAAAACGGGTGACAGAGTTCTTGTCGAGGCAAGTCCCTATGACAGGATATGGGGAATAGGTCTTGCAAAAGATACTCCCGAAATTGAAAATCCGTTTAAATGGAAAGGTATAAATTTATTGGGATTTGCGTTGATGGAAGTCAGAGAAAATTTAAAATAAAATTACATACGGTGATGCGATTATGAGAAATCATAAAAGATATTTGCAATACAAGGCAAGATTGAAACAAATCAAAAAATACGGAAATTTCTATGATGAAATTTGCCCGAAGTGCGGTAACAAAGGCTTGTTTTTTTATGACAGGTATGATGCAGAATGTTGCCTTGCCTGTGATACATGGCTTGAAAATGCCTGCAATGATAAAAATTGTCCATTTTGTGTCCACCGTCCTCCTCAGCCATGGAGTGCATTTTATCTTGAAGATAAAGTAAATTATCCCAAAAAGGACTTTTTTATATCAAACTTTCAGCATAAATTTGAGGATGGAATGCGTCACCGTATGAAACAACAAAAAATACAGCTTTTGCAGAATAAAAGGAGATAGTATGGAAATATATACAACACTACCCGAAATTAAGACAAATGAAAGAAAATACGGTGAATATCCCGAAAAAGACAAAAATTTGCTTTGCGATAAGATAAATACTTTTTGCAGTGGATTTTTCAATACAGTGTCAAAGGATTTTTTTGAACACGGAAATTATTTCTTTATAGATATTCTTCCGACTAATAATCAGAATTTGCTTGACCTGATGAAAGACTATATCGGGTATGACTTTAAAGAATATGATTTTCATACTCTTGATATATCGGAGTTTTACGGAAAAATATCCGATACGGACGATATCAAAAAGAGCTTTGAAGGTCTTTTTGACGGTGAATACATTGAAAGCTGTCATGTCGGCAATCCGAATTACTGTATGCCGAATACGAATATATTTTATGTGCTTTTGGATGTGTACTGTATAAGATATAAAAATTATACACTGGTGATTTCTTACGGAAATGACGAATAAATTAAAGGAGAGAATGGAAAATGGCAGAAGAATTGGAACTTTCCGCCGGCAATTTTATCTATGATTTTATCACAGAGGATATTGCACCCGGCGGTAAATATGAGGGAAAGAAAGTGCATACACGTTTTCCGCCCGAGCCTAACGGCTATCTGCATATAGGTCATGCAAAGGCTATATGCGTGGATTTCGGCATGGCAGAGCGTTTTAACGGTATCTGCAATCTGCGTATGGACGATACCAACCCTACAAAAGAAGATGTTGAATATGTTGACGCTATCAAAGAGGATATAGCATGGCTGGGATTCCACTGGGATGGCAGATTTTATTTTGCATCGGAGTATTTTGAACAGATGTATGAATATGCCGTTGAGCTTATCAAAAAGGGTTTGGCTTATGTATGTGAACTCACACCCGAACAGATGAGGGCTAATCGTGGAGATTTAACACATCCTGCCGTAAGTCCTTACCGTGACAGACCGATTGAAGAAAGTCTTGAATTGTTTGAGAGAATGAAGAACGGTGAATTTGAGGACGGCAAAATGACCCTCCGTGCAAAAATTGACCTGAACAGCGGTAATTTCAATATGCGAGACCCTGTTATATACAGGATAAACCGTATCAAACATCACAGAACAGGCGATACATGGTGCATTTATCCGATGTATGACTTTGCACACCCATTGGAAGATGCTCTTGAGGGAATAACACATTCGCTTTGTACGCTTGAATTTGAAGACCACAGACCGCTTTATGACTGGGTCATAAATAACGTGTCAGTGCCTGCAATTCCAAGACAGATAGAATTTGCCCGTCTGGGAATAAATAATACAGTTATGAGCAAGAGAAAGCTCCGTCAGCTTGTCGAGGATAAGTATGTCAACGGCTGGGATGACCCAAGAATGCCCACGCTGTGCGGACTCAGAAGACGTGGTTATACACCCGAATCTATACGCAATTTCTGTGACAGGATAGGCGTTTCCAAAGTGAACAGTGTAGTTGACTACGCATTTTTGGAACATTGTCTGAGAGAGGATTTGAACGAAAAGGCACAGCGTGTAATGGTCGTTCTGAATCCCGTTAAGCTCATTATTACGAATTATCCCGAGGGCAAAACGGAAACTTTTGAAGTTGAAAATAATCCGAATCGCCCCGAGGACGGAAACAGAACCATCACATTCAGCCGTGAATGTTATATAGAAGCAGATGACTTTATCGAGGAGAAAGTAAAGGGATATAACAGGCTGTACCCCGGAAATGAAGTCAGATTGAAGTCTGCATATATCGTTAAATGCACAGGCTGTAAGAAAGACGAAAATGGCAATGTCGTTGAAGTTTACGCCGAATATGATCCCGAAACCCGTGGCGGCAATACTCCCGACGGCAGAAAAGTCAGAGGAACTATCCATTGGGTAGATGCTGAAAATTATGTCGATGCGGAAGTACGTTTGTATGATAATCTCTTTACAGACCCCGAACCCGATACAGGCGACAAGAATTTTCTTGACTATATAAATCCGACAAGCCTTGTTACACTGAAAAATTGCAAAGCCGAAAAATTTGTTGAAGGTGCGAAAGTACCGTCAAATTATCAGTTTATGAGATTGGGCTATTTCTGTTTGGATAAAGACAGCACACCCGAAAATCTCATTTTCAACAGAAGTGTATCACTCAAAGACGGATTCAAGAAAAAATAATAAAAAATTTTGGTTGACAAATATTTTGATTAGTGCTATTATTGATTTGTAAATAAGATTAACAGCGTTGAAAAGGAACACGAAGTTGATATAAATGTATTCAGAGAGGGACAGTCATTGGCTGAAAGCTGTCCTATATATTTGAATTTCCGTGTACCGCCTTGGAGCTGTGCAGTGATGAATTGTACCGTATAACCTGCGTTAAGGGTGTTAATGAGTGGCGGATATTTATTTCCGTTTAATCAGGGTGGAACCGTGTGGCTTTAATGCCTCGCCCCGTAGTGCTTTTATGCATTATTGGGTGAGGCTTTTTTGATTCATAAAAATAGTGCATAATAATTATTAATTTTTTATTTTTGGAGGTTTTAAAAATGATTCAGGTTGAATTGAAAGACGGAGTTGTCAAGGAATTTGATGACGGTGTGAGAGTTGCGGAAGTCGCTAAAAGTCTTGGCGGAGGTTTGTATAAATCCGCTTGTGTTGCTCGTGTAAACGGTGAAGTCTGTGATTTAAGAACAGAGCTTAACAGTGACTGCAAGGTTGAGATTCTTACGTTTGACAGCAAAGAGGGGAAAAATACTTTCTGGCATACGACTTCCCATGTATTGGCTCAGGCTGTCAAAAGACTGTTCCCGAATGCTAAATTTGCGATAGGTCCTGCTATCGACAGTGGATTTTACTATGATTTTGACGTAGAAAAGCCGTTTTCATCTGATGATTTGGAAAAAATTACGGGTGAGATGAAGAAGATAGTTAAAGAGGGTTTTGCAGTAGAAAGATTTTTCTTACAGCCCGATGAAGCTGTCAAAATGCTCGAAGAAATGGGAGAGCCTTATAAAGTTGAACTTTGTAAGGAACATTCAGACAAGGGTGAGCCTATCAGCTTCTATAAGCAGGGAGAATTTACAGACCTTTGTGCAGGACCGCATTTGATGAGTGTTGCAAATATCAAGGCAATAAAACTGACGGCTTGTACGGGTGCGTATTGGAGAGGTGATTCCAAGAATAATCAGCTTTGCAGAGTATACGGTGTGTCATTCCCAAAAGCGTCAATGCTTGAAGAACATCTCAAAATGCTTGAGGAAGCAAAGCTCCGTGACCATAATAAAATAGGACGTGAGCTTGAATATTTCACGACAGTTGACTATGTGGGACAGGGCTTACCTGTACTTTTGCCGAAGGGTGCAAGAGTTATACAGCTTTTGCAGAGATGGGTTGAAGATACTGAACAGGCTCGTGGCTGTCAGTTGACGAAAACACCGCTTTTTGCAAAGAGGGAGTTATATAAAATTTCAGGACATTGGGATCATTATCTTGACGGAATGTTTGTTTTGGGTGACCCGAATGATGAAACGAAAGAATGTTTTGCTCTCAGACCTATGACGTGTCCTTTCCAGTATCAGGTATATCTCAATAAACAGCGTTCTTACAGGGAATTGCCTATGAGACTGACGGAAACATCAACTCTTTTCAGAAATGAAGCATCAGGTGAAATGCACGGACTTATCCGTGTAAGACAGTTCACTATCTCGGAGGGACATTATATACTTCGTCCCGACCAGCTTGAAGAAGAATTCAGAGGCTGTCTTGAACTCGCTAAATATTGTCTTGATACGGTAGGACTTTTGGAGGACTGTACATTCAGATTTTCACAGTGGGATCCTGCAAACCCGAATAATAAATATGAGGGAACGGCTGAACAGTGGGAAAACGCTCAGAATGTTATGAAGAAAATACTCGATAATATCGGACTTGAATATGAAGTAGGCATAGATGAAGCCGCTTTTTACGGACCTAAGCTTGATATACAGTACAAGAATGTATTTGGCAAGGAAGATACTATCGTAACGATTCAGATAGATATGCTTTTGGCTGAAAAGTTCGGAATGTACTATGTAGACAAAGACGGTCAGAAGAAACTGCCGTATATCATTCACAGAACGTCACTTGGCTGTTATGAAAGAACGCTTGCGTATATGCTTGAACACTTTGCGGGAGCATTGCCGATGTGGCTGAGTCCCGAGCAGGTGAGAGTATTGCCGTTGAGTGAAAATCTCGCCGAACAGGCAAAGGAAATTGAAGCAAAACTCCAGCAGGCAGGTATCAGAGTAACAACAGACCTGAGAAGTGAAAAGATAGGCTATAAGATTCGTGAAGCACAGCTTGAAAAAATCCCGTATATGCTTGTAATAGGCAATAAAGAGGTTGAAAACGGCACAGTTTCGGTACGTTCACGCAAACAGGCTGATATGGGTTCAATGCCTGTTGACGAATTTATCAGTATGGCACTTGAAGAAATTGCAACGAAGAAAAAATAATATATAAAAAATAAAAGAGGTATGCCGAAAGTTTTTTCAGCATACCTCTTGTCTTATTGTTCATTCTCAAAAGGCTTTATGAACATAAGTATAAGAACTGTCAGAAGACCTATTACACAGAAAATGACTGACATTTCACCGAATATATTTGTTATCGGGGCACTTATTATTGCACCTGCTATGAAGAAAAGGTTTATCATAAAATATTTGACTGCGTTTTTGAGAAACTGTTTGTTTTTAGTGTCCGTATACTGTACCAGATTATCGGCAAAACTACGCATATTTCCCGTACACATGGTTGTGGCACAGGCTATACCGTGAATTTTTCTGAAGCTCTGCACCTGCAATGAACACACAAAAGATATCGCTATGTTCACTATCATGTCACAAGTTTTGAAGCCCTTTTCACCGTTTGGCATGAACGCTGCCGCTGTTACTATCAGAATTTCTATCAAAATAATTATCTGTCGCCAGTGAAGATGTTTTGAGTTGCCAACTTTTCTTATGTACTCTGCCACAAATACGCCCAATACAAATGCAAATATTGGGATAAAATATGTAAGTGCTTTTAGGAAATCACCCTCCATAAGTTTTACCCCAAGCAAAACAATATTTCCCGTTTGTGCATTGGCAAATACACCGCCTCTTGCAATATAAGTGTAAGCGAAGTGTAAGCGTCAAAATATCCCCCGACAACAGATAAAATTGCTCCTGTCAGAAATGCTTCCGACATCTGTTCTTTTGTATGATACTTTTTCAAATATAACACCCCTTAGAAAGAATTTTATCACACAATTCTCTCAAATTCAACAAAAAAATCAGCAATCAGCCGATAAATTGCTAATTGCTAATTTCTAATTGTATCAGTCTTCCGTTTGTTTTGCAAGAAATGCAGCTGCAGTTTGTATGAGCTTGTTTTCTGTTTCGGTAGGCATGGACTTATTATCATTGAACAGCATAATAACAGAACCTGTAACATCACCTGCTGAAATTATCGGATACATGACAGCAGCACTTTTTTCAATGCCTTCAACGGGAATAAGTGCATTTTCACCGCCTGTGCTTGCGTAAAAAGATTTACGTTTTTCGATATATTCTTCGAGCATAGTTGATATACGCCTTTCAAGAATCTCTTTTTTTGAAATACCTGCGGCAGCTATGATATGGTCATTATCGCTGATGAGTATAGGCGATTTTGAGATTTTGCCGAGAACTTCCGCATACTGTTCTGCAAAGCCTGAAAGTTCACCGATAGGGGAATATTTTTTGAATATGACTTCACCGTTTGTATCGGTATATATTTCAAGCGGGTCGCCCTCACTGATAATATTGACACTAAGAATTTCGCCTTTGCTTGTTTTTACTTTGGCGAATGGCGTGAGATTTTCGGATTTCTCAGTGTCCGAATCAAAATTTACGGTAGTTTCCTCCGTCTGCAATTCGGCGGGAATGCCTGTTTTCAGCAGGGCATCTATATCCGATTTCAGCTTGATATCAATATGCTTTTTATAAACGTCTATCCTGTCAACGATAAAATCTACATCAATTTTACTGAGTGACTTTTTATTGAGTATCGTGTCAAATATCTCCATAACGGTTTTAGCCGTTCTGTTCATGCTGACAATGGCATTATGCTTATCCGTTGCAAGCTGTATCTGATTCTGAAAGCCCTCTATCTGCTGTAACAAATCGTCAATCTGTTCGTCATACACTTCCGAAATCATATCTTCTCTTTCAGGTCTTTTCTTAATGTCATTTACACGCTGACGATTAAGCAATTTTATTTCTGTCTTTGTATCTTCAATTTTCTGCAAAAGCACTTCTACAATATTTTTGCTTGAAGAAGTTTCTTTCTGTTCCTTGTCAATGGATTGTTGCAGTTGTTCAAGCATTTCTTCCGAATTATCCTTGACTTTCTGCACGAACTCTTTCAGCAGTTTATCAAGCATATCTACCCTTGTATGATGGGAAGTACAGCCTTTCAGACCTCTTTTATGATAAGTTCCGCAGGTGTAGGCAGGCTCCAAATCGGAACGGCTCATGGCAAACATGGGACTTCCGCAGTCACCGCAGAATAAATGTCCCGTATATACATTGTCATATTTCTTTATGCCACGATAATTCGATTTGGAACGCAGTTTCATTTGTTCCTGTACGACTGAAAACAGCTTGAAATCAACAATCGGTTCATGGTTATTTGCAATCACAATATGGTCTGTTTCCTGTAATTTCATATCTCCGCCGTTGATTTTTTTACGGCGGTATTTTCTTTGTCTGAGTGTGCCGATATAAAAGTCATTTGTCAGAATTTCACTTATCGTTACAATACTCCATTCAGGCTTTGAACGGACGGCATATTCTTCTCCCTCAGCCTCTTTCCGCATTTCTTCGGATTTTCTCGGAGTTGGAATATGGTTATCCGTGAGATAGTTGGCAATTTTTTTATATCCCCAGCCGTCTGCATAAAGCTGAAATATTTTTCTGACAATTTCGGCTGACGGTTCATCAACCGTGAATTTCATCAATTTACTGTTTGTCATGACATATCCGTAGGGTACGGCACATATCCATTTTCCTTCTTCCTGTCGGTGTTTGATAACTGCCTTGACTTTCTTTGAAGTATCGGTCACGGGCATTTCATTTATCAGAAATCTGAACTGAATGGCTGTCCAATCATCAGAAGTCGGATAATCTATGCCGTCACCAATGGAAATGATACGCATACCGACATCACGCAAGTCTTCCAATTCCACGAGTCCACGGCTTGTACGTCTGGAAAATCTCGAAAAATCCTTTACAATGAGAATATCATATTCCCTGCGAAACATTTTTTTACGCAAAATCTGATAATTTTCACGTTGTTCAAATGTATATCCCGAACGGTCACGGTCATCATAAAAATCAAGCTCTGAATCGGGAAACATTCTTTTTACATAGTCGGCAATAATTGCCTTTTGGTTTTCGATAGAAGTATTGTCTTTGTCAAGTTCTTCATCTACGGAAATACGACAATATCCGGCTATTTTCAAATTTTCGGCCATTTTAATCTCCTTTCTATCCATGTTGTTTAAAAATATTATATTTTTCTGTCAACATTGTAACATATAATTTTTTATTTGTAAAGAGAATTTGATAGAAAAAAGGATGTGCTGTTAAGCACACCCTAAATTTCTTGTAAGCAGAATTTCTGTATTGCTGTACAGATCGCCGTTGCCCGATAAAAAATAGATAACTTTGCATTTTTTATTTTTGACATTTGAAAGAAGTAAATCTGTCAATTCCTGACGGTCAAAAAGCTGCTGTTCTTCCTTTGTCATCCATACCGAAATATAATTGTCTTTTTCATTGTTATATATTTCCAATATATCAGCCCCTTTGTTTTTATTATAGCCTTAGAAATTTTCTGTAAACGTACCAATAGGAAAAAATCATCTCCTGAATTTCGGTTTATAGGTATCTTCCAGAATGTTATCTATTGTTTGTTCATCATCTTCCTTGAAAGCAACATTATATTTTTCTTCCTGATGAGTTTCATCATTTTTGCTGAACACAGCAAATATTTCCTGTCCCTGAGTTTCTTTTTGAAGTTTCTCTACCTGTGTCCTTGTCAGCACTCTGTAACGCATTTTCTTGTTATGAAGAAGTGCTTCCGATTTCAGCATGGTATTGACTTTTGCATTTCTGACAACCGAAAACAAGTCATTGTCAACTGCCTGATGTTTTTCGGGATAAAGACAATGCAGAATATAATCCTTATTCTGCGGCAAAAACGATAAACGGATTTTTCCCTCTTTTGTGGTCACTGCTACAAAACGGTCTTTTTCGTTATTCAGCTTTTCAAGCTCTGACGTTTCTATCATCAAAAATTCCGGCTCTACTCCCAAAAGTTTTGCCTTCCTTTTCATTTCCTGATAGTTTTCCGACGGCGTGTAATAGTTATTGTGCCGTTCAAGACGCTGCACATCTTCAATTTCAAATATTTTTTCAAAAAGCGGTCTGTCTTTTTTCTTAAAAGTCACGATTGCATGATCACTGTAAATCCTGCAGGAAAAGAAAAACGGATAAGCATATAATTTTGGAATAGCTGATATAGAAAGCCTTACACGATAATTTTCGCCTTGTGCGTGTATCAAATTTCTGTATGGGATATTTCCGACATTCTGAGGATTGTCATCAACACGTTCCAGCAGTTTTTGGGAATCGGGCTTTTTTGTTTGATAACGCTTTTGCTTTTTGAGTTTAAGGTGCAGAAAATCATATCTTTGGTCAAAGGCACTTCTGCGTTTTCTGCGGAGAATAAGCCTTGCAAGTATCAGCACCAAATTAAAAAACGGACTTGTTGAACTGTTTATCAAAATCTGTAATGCCTTTGCTTCAATGGGATTTGTCAACGGCGGATTTTCCTGAAAATATGCTTTTTCATATTTTTCAAATTCCGTGATAAACGGTTTTTTCGGTTTTGGCAGAGGAAGATTTTCCAAAGGTTTCGGAATTCCGTAAAATCCCATCAGACGCTCCAAATTTTCTTTCGTGTAATAATCTCCGAACTGTTCCGCAAGGGTATTCACTCTTATCTTTTTCGTTTCACCGATTTTTTGAAAAGTGATATGTCTGTCAGTATAACGGGTTATTTCAAATCCTTTGCGTTTCATAAATTCGGTAAACTCTTTCTTTCGGCTGCACTGTTTGACAGCTTCATCAAGTGCTTTGCATAATTCCACTTTCCATGATTTTCCCTGTTCGGCTAATTTTTGTGTAGCCTGGTCTATGCCACGCAGACCTGTTTTTTGATTGATGACCGATAAGCCGTATTCCCTGCAAAGCCTATCACTCTGTTCACGCATATTTTTCAATGTCGCTAAATTGCCAAGCCACTTCATACCCGTTTTCATGCCAACGGAATTTATCAAAATATGATTATGCACATGGTCACGGTCAACGTGAGTTGCAACGATAACTTGAAATCCCGGTGCAACACATTCTGCCAATTCTTTGCCGATTTGGTGTGCCACGTCAGGAGTGATTTTTTCATTTGGAGAAAAACTCTGAACATAGTGGTGAGCCAAAATGTTATCGTTCTTGCCAAATGCCAATCTTGTAATTTCAAACTGCATAACAAAATCGTTTGTGCA
This sequence comes from uncultured Ruminococcus sp., assembly GCA_902785555.1. GTDB lineage: Bacteria > Bacillota > Clostridia > Oscillospirales > Acutalibacteraceae > UBA1213. Next base: position 7,951 of record CACZZB010000017.1, on the reverse strand, counting down.
GTCACCGCAACAATTCAAAAAACTTGACTGAATACATTTTTCATTTCCCTCTTTATTTTCGGGTGACAGAATGTATTTTATAGACTTTGCAACATATTCCCGTGATTTGATTGCAGACTTTACCGATTTAACCGTTGCCATTCACACTCACGCTTTCTATCAGTTTTTCAATTTTCTTTTCAAGCGTTTTGATACTGCACTCTTTTTCGTCATAAATCGCTGCAAGGATTTTTCTAAGAATTTTCTTAACTTCCTCCATCTGATTGACAACTGCAAGCAACTGTTCTTTGTAAAGAATTCGCTGACTGTTGCCTATATAGGCGATCTGATTGATGTTGACACCGATTTTCATGACCTGATAAATCAGTTGCGGCAGATTATCCAATGCAACAACTTTTTTCTCCTCAGCCACTCTTGCCAAGTATGCCGATATACTCATGTGTGCCGCCGCAGCATTTTCGGTGATGTATTTCTTTTCTGAAGGTGTCACTCTTATTAAAATTTGCTCTGTTTTCTTCTCAGGTTTCATCTTTTTTCACTCTCCATTCTCATTTGTTTTTAAGTGCCTCTAAAAATAGGCATTCTTTACCATGTTTTTCCGAAAAATATGACTTCGAGGTATCAGGGATTAGCAAGCATAGATTTGTGCTATCCAAAGGATATACAAATCAGCTTGGTGGTGAATTCCCCACACCCCTTTCCATTTTGCCACTCCGCCAAAATCAAAAATCGCTGTGCTCACCATAAATTCAATTTTTATAAAGTCCGAAAAAATTACCTTAAGGAAAAGAAAATATTTTCTGATTGTATGAAATGAAAATTTCGGAATTTTGATTTTCTTTTGGCAGTCAAGGCTGCAATATTGTATGTCTAAGAGGATTTTGCAACATTGCAAGGTTGCAAAATTCCTTACTCTCTGCAATCTTGCAATGTTGATTTTTTTAAGCTGATATTATGATATATTTTGCTGTTTTACTTATTTTTGTATGGAATTCAAACGTATTATTCACAAAAAATTAAGCATTTTTATGATTTTGGTAAAAATAATTTCTTGTTTTATTACTATAATCAAGATTGCAAAATATATGTGTCTAAGAGTTTTTGCAATCTTGCAAGGTTGCAGATTTTTCTATTACATACAATATTGCAATGTTACTTTGGCAACCGCCAGAGCCATTCGTCTTTTGCTTTGATTGATTTGATATTCAAATTTCTTTTGGCTTCGTTTAATGTTCTGTCGGATATGTTTCTGTATTTCGCTTGCTGTTGTATCACCTTTTGCGATTTTGGAGTTCCGTCAGAAAGTATATCATTCAAAAGTTTTTCTGCCTGTTCCAATTTGGAAACGCTGCTTGTGCCATTCAGAAGATCATCAATGGAAATGTCGTATTTTCCGATAAAGTGAAAACCTGTTTCCTTGTTGAGTTCAAATGCAATGGGTTCACCTTCGGGTGCAAGACTGCTTTTTGTTGGAGCCATTACCCTTATGGTTGGGCTGTCTTTCACTCTGCCGACAAGTAGAACACTCCTCGCAGCAGCCTGAATATCAACAGAGCCTAAACCACGATACGACGCTTTCATGCCCGTAGCCTTGTTCAGATGACCGATAAGAATAACGGCACATTGATATTTTTCTGCAACGAATTTGAGGTGTGTCATAATATCTCGTATCTCGTTTGGTCTGTTCATGTCAACGCTTGCACCGATATATGCCTGTATAGGATCAAGAATAATCAACTTTGCATTTGTCTGTTCAATAGCTTCTTCCAAACGGCTGTCGGTAAGTGACAGACGGCTTTTGCTTTCATCAATAACAGTTATCATGGAAAATTTTGCATTGGCGGCAATTAAGCGTGGTTTAACGGTATCAGAAAGACCATCTTCCGCTGTCTGATAGATGATATTGACAGGCTCAATGTCGATATCGGTTTCGGGCAATTTTTCTCCTCTTGACAGTATAGCTGCCAAATTCAGCACAAGAGTAGTTTTTCCCTCACCCGGATCGCCTTGTATAATGGTTATCTTGCCGTAGGGAATATAGGGATACCAAAGCCATTGTACATCAGTCGCTTCAACATCTGCCATGTTTATCAGACGTAATTCAGGTTTGTTGTCCATTTACTGCACCTTCCTGATATTTTTGTTTTCATCTGAACTTGTCTGCAAGTTTATCCATTCCATCAGCTTATCAGTGGCAATAATCCATTTTTTTCCTATACGGAAACTCGGAAAGCCTTTTGATTTTACAAGTGTGTAGCAGAACGGTACAGATATGCCAAGCACTTTGGCAAGTTCCTGAGTGGTCAGCAAAGGCGGCAAGTTTTTGAGTTCCTCACGATCTAACATTGTTTCATCTCTCCTTTTCTTTATATAGTATTTTTAATTTAGTTTTTACCATAATTATATACTACCATACAGATTGCAAAAAATCAAGTAATTTTAAAAATAAATTTGCAAATTACTATAATTTATAATATAATAATATCAAATAAAAATGTGTGGTGTCGATTATGAATGTTTACAAGGTTTTTATAAAAGATAATATGGAGTATTTTCAGATATGGGATAGTAACGAAGAAAAACTTATTTCTGAGTATCATGATTTTTTTCCGAGAGCACTTTGTGATTATGTATATATGAATGAAGAATTTATTAGTTTTGTCGGGAATTTGATTGGTTCAGCATACCATTATATGGAGTACGTTACCGAAGGAAAAATAAAAGATGTTATTCATCCTCATAGAGAGATAATGAAATATGGTTCTTTTTATGTGTTCATTCAGGATCAGAAAGAAAGTTGGTTCAATGAAGGGTATAACAGTGAATATTTGAATTCCACATGGTTTGATTATCCCATTGTAAAAAGACAGGATGATCAACAACCCGAAATAAATCGTATTCTGCTTGAAGAATATAAGAAAATCAAACTATACTTTTTTAAAATCCTGAATGGAGAAATTCCGAAAGATATTGAATGGGAAAGAACGATTACAACAAAGTTGGAGAATATTGATGGTAAAATGTGTCAGGTTCTCTATCCTAAACATACGAGCGATGTTGTTTATTTTCTTTTTTGCGAAATGTCAAAAAAAGATATCCTTTTCAAGAAATGCAAACGCTGCGAAAAAATTTTTCCATGCTATTACCATAAAAATGTTCAGTTCTGCGAAAGACTTGATACGAGCCGCAATGAAACCTGCCGTCAGATCAAATTCAGCCATTTAGGTGATGTAAATGATATGGCAGACGATGATACAAGACAAATTGTATTGGATATTTATGAGAAAGCATATAAACGTCAAAGAGGAAGGGTAGATTATGGTACTCTTGATAAAGCAAAGTTCAAAGTATGGTCAAAAAAAGCCCGAAAACGTCGTGATCTCTGTCTTAAAGAACGACTGTCGATTCGTGAGTTTGAAGATTGGATAAAAGAAAATGACTGGAATTATGATGAAGAATGATTTTTTCGGGGAGATATGTTTATATGGAAGTTTTCAATAATACAACCAAAGTGGTCAGAGATGATCTTATCAAGACGATACAAAAAGGCAGCCGCATATCTGTTGCGGCAGCCTGCTTTTCTATATATGCCTATCAGGAATTGAAAAAGCAACTTGAATCATGTGAAGAATTAAGATTTATTTTCACATCACCTACATTTGTCAGCGAAAAGTCAAAAAAGGAAAAACGGGAATTTTATATTCCTCGTTTGATAAGAGAAAAGAGTTTGTATGGTACAGAATTTGAAATAAGACTGCGTAATGAACTCAAGCAGAAAGCCGTTGCAAAAGAGTGTGCGGAATGGATACGAAAAAAAGTGCGTTTCAAAACGAATACTACTCATGAGGGAATGAACAACTTTTTATTGATTGATGGTAATGACGAAACATATACATATATGCCGATCAATACATTTACTACTGTTGATTTGGGCTGTGAGCGTGGAAATAATCTTACGAATATGGTCACACGCATGGAAAATCCCGCAAGTAAGGAATTTTTGAGGATATTCAATTCCATTTGGAAAGACTCGGAAAAACTGAAAGATGTAACGGAAGAAGTTATTGAAATGATCGGTGCGGTATATCAGGAAAATTCTCCCGAACTTGTTTATTTTATGACACTGTACAATATTTTCAATGAATTTTTGGAGGATATTTCGGAAGATGTTTTGCCCGATGAAAATACAGGTTTCAAAAATAGTGTGATATGGAATAAACTGTTCAACTTTCAGAAAGACGCTGCTCTGGGTATCATCAATAAACTTGAACAGTATAACGGCTGTATTTTGGCTGACAGTGTGGGACTTGGAAAGACGTTTACAGCTCTTGCTGTTATCAAGTATTATGAATGCAGAAATAAAAGTGTGCTTGTGCTTTGCCCGAAAAAACTATCTGAAAACTGGATGAATTTTCGTGGCAATCTTATCAATAATCCGTTATCGGCAGACAGATTGAGTTATGACATTCTTTATCATACAGACCTTTCGAGAGAAAACGGAAAAACGATTATGGGTATGCCAATTGAACACATCAACTGGGGAAATTACGGTCTTGTTGTCATTGATGAAAGCCATAATTTCCGTAACGGCAACGGAACGAACAGTCACGGCGGAGAAAAAGAAAATCGTTATATGCGTCTTATGAACCGTGTAATAAAGCCGGGTGTCAAAACAAAAGTGCTGATGCTTTCTGCGACGCCTGTTAATAATCGTTTCAACGATTTAAGAAATCAGCTTGCCCTTGCCTATGAGGGAAATCCTGCCGAAATAAATGAAAAATTAAAGACAAAATCCGATATAGACACGATATTCCGTCAGGCACAAAGAGTTTATAATGCCTGGTGTAAACTTCCCGATGACGAGCGTACAACAAATGCACTTTTGTCAAGGCTTGATTTTGATTTTTTTGAAGTGCTTGACAGTGTGACGATAGCACGTTCAAGGAAACATATTCAAAATTTCTATGATATAAGTGATATAGGCACGTTCCCGAAAAGAAATAAACCTGTATCATTGAGTCCGAAACTGACAAATCTTTCGGGTGCAGTCAACTATCGTGAAATATTTGAAATTCTGATAAAACTTAATCTGACCATCTATACACCAATCATATACATACAGGCAAGTAAACTGCATAAATATCTGAACGAAGAAGAAACAGAGAATTTCCGGAAAGGTCGTGAAATGGGTATCCGAAAATTGATGGGTATCAATTTACTCAAAAGAATGGAAAGTTCGGTACATTCTTTTCTGCTGACGGTACAGCGTGTATATGATTTTCTCAGCGAAACTTCAAATGTGATAGAAAACTTTATCAAAACAGGAATTTCGATTCTTGATGAAACACAGGATTTTTCAGAGATTGCAGGAGATTTTGACTTTGACGATCAGAATACGGATTTCTTTGCAGTCGGAAAGAAAATTAAAATAGACCTGCGTGATATGGATTATCTTTCATGGAAACGTGACATTGACGAAGATATAGAAAATCTGGCTTTGCTTATCTCTATGGTTGAGGATATTACACCGAAATATGACTATAAACTGAATGAGCTTTTGAAAATTATTCGTGAGAAAATTTCTTCACCTATCAATGAGGGCAATAAAAAAATACTGATCTTTACCGCATTTTCTGATACAGCAGAATATTTATTCGATAATATCAGTGCAATTATCAAAAAAGAATTGGGATTGAATACAGCACTTGTTACAGGTTCGATCGACGGCAAAACAACTATCCCTAAATTCAAGGCGGATATGAATCATGTTCTTGCGTGTTTTTCTCCCGAATCAAAGGATAAAAATGTTTTATATCCCAATGATAAACATGAAATAGATATTCTTATTGCAACGGACTGTATCTCTGAGGGACAGAATTTGCAGGATTGCGATTACTGCATTAACTATGATATACACTGGAATCCGGTGCGTATTATTCAGCGTTTCGGAAGAATTGACCGTATCGGCAGTAAAAACGCCGTTATTCAGCTTGTCAATTTCTGGCCTGACCTTGCCCTTGATGAATATATCAATCTCAAAAAGAGAGTTGAAACGAGAATGAGAATATCCGTCATGACTTCAACGGGTGATGATGACCTTATCAACGTCAATGAAAAGGGTGATTTGGAATACCGCCGTACTCAGTTACAGAAATTACAGGAGGAAGTCGTTGACCTCGAAGATATGACAAACGGTGTTTCTATCATGGATTTGGGACTGAATGAATTCCGCATGGACTTGCTTGCATACATGAAAGAACATCCCGACATAGACCATACACCATTTGGAATCCATGCCGTTGTAAAGGGCGATAAACCCGGTGTTATCTTCATTCTTAAAAATATCAATGAACATATCAACATTGAGAATCAGAACAGACTGCACCCGTTCTATATGGTATATGTGGGAATGGACGGGGAAATTATCACCAACCATTTACAGCCAAAGGAAACGCTTGATATAATGCGTAGGCTTGCCCGTGGAAAGTCTGTACATGATAAAGTATTGTGTTCCATGTTCAACAAGGCTACCAACAACGGTAAAAATATGGCGAGAGTATCACATCTTTTGGAAGATGCCATTATGTCAATTATCAATGCCAAAGATGAAAGTGATATTGAGAGCTTTTTCGGCGGAGGACAAACTACATTCCTGTCGGGCGGATTTTCGGGACTTGATGACTTTGAATTGATATGCTTTATGGTGGTGATATGAGCAATTAATAATGAATAATTAATAATGAATAATTGATTGTGTCATTTTGGCTTTTTACAAAGGGGGAAGTATTTATGATAGAATTTCCTGTTTCAACGAGGGTACACAGACGTTTACCCAAAGAGGCTTTTTATAAACATCTTACGCTGACGGCGGTTTTGAAAGAAAAATTTGTGACAGACGTTGAACGTATCGACATGGAAAACAGCCTGTCAAACCGCAGTTTGAATCTGGATACACCGTCGGAAATACAAGAAATACTCGTGCTTTGTATAACGCTTACAAAAGAGGATTTTGACGGCAGAATTCTGGAGGCTATTGCAAAGCAAAATCAGCATAAGTTGTTGTTTGTGCTTGTGTGTGGCGAAAAAGAAAGTCTTGCACTTTATCACAATAAATTGTATAATACAAGTTGGAAGAATGAAAATGAGATTTCTTTGACATTGAACGGCAGTTCGCTTGATGAAATATGGAGTTCGTTTGTGGAGCAGACGGCACTTTATGAAGAACAAGCCGAAAATGTGGGCAGTCTTTCCATAGATGAACGTCTTGCGTTGCAGGAGCAGATAACAAAGCTTGAAAAGCTGATTGCAAAGACAGAAAAATCCGCATGGAAAGAGCAGCAGCCCAAAAAGAAATTTGAAATTTATTCAAAGCTCAAAGAATACAAGAGAGAATTGGAAAAGTTAAAATTTTTACACAACGAGTGATAGATTAAGAAAGGTAAAAAATTATGAATAATTCAATAATTGGTATTTTAGGTACTTTGCTTGGAACATTATTGGGGTGGATTTTAGGAAGATATGATAAAAAAGGAAAGTTAAAAATATACATCATATCTTATAAAAACGAATTTTTGTGTATGGATGGTAGAGGCGGACAAACCATTAGTACAAGTGTAGAACAGACAGAAGATTATATAATGAAATTTGATTTTGATGTTTACAATTCAAGTACAGAAACTAAAATAATGAGAGATATTACAGTAGTTTTTAATAATGGAAAAAAAGATATATTTTTCAACACACCTTTAGATGATAGTACCCGTCATAGCAACGGACATTGGTATAAGTATGATATTATCGAACCGATTAATATTCCACCAAAATCGATAAGCAATTTTAGCTTACATACAACTTTAGAGCCTGTTTAAAATCTTGAAAAAGGCTCTCGAAAAGAATATAATGAAGAAAAAACAGCAAAGAGGGAACGTAAATGCATAACTATCCAAGTGAT
>CACZZB010000016.1 GCA_902785555.1 uncultured Ruminococcus sp. | reverse complement strand
TAAATGAAATCAAATTATGAGTATGACCTTATATCAAAAATAATGAAAGAAATTGATACTTTATTTATGCCGAATCATGCTTCAAAAATTAAGCATTTTACTCAATCTGATTATCAAGCTCTTCAGGCGTACTATAATTTTCAAGCCGACGAGGAGCAATTTTACCTCCTTTGCTATATTTGTTTTCAATTAAAAATTACTCTACTTTTTATAGTATTTTTTTATAAAATTTAACAATTAATTCCAAAAAAGAAATTTTATTGCCTTAACAGTTCAAGCAATTTTTATAAAAGTAATCACTTGAACTGTTAAGGCACTTTATAACAAAACAGAATTAGATAAATGTAATACTCTTTCTTTTATTTCTTGTGTTCTTCCTTGATTCCAAAATTGTGTACCTATATACCCACATGTTCTTCGTGCAACATTAAGTTTATTTTGATCTTTATTACCACAGTTTGGACATTCCCATATAAGTTTACCATCTTTATCTTTTACTATTTGTATTTCACCATCATATCCGCAAACCTGACAATAATCGCTTTTAGTATTTAATTCAGCATACATTATATTATCATAAATGAATTGAATTATTTTTAAAACTGCTTCTATATTATTCTGCATATTTGGAACTTCTACATAACTTATTGCTCCACCGGGGGAAAGGGTTTGAAATTCTGCTTCCAATTTCAATTTATCGAATGCATTTATATTTTCAGTAACGTGAATATGATAACTGTTTGTTATATAATTTTTATCCGTTACACCTTTTACGATGCCAAAACGTTTTTGCAAGCTTTTAGCAAATTTATATGTTGTACTTTCAAGCGGTGTACCATATATACTATAATCAATATTTTCTTCTTTTTTCCATCTTGCACAATATTCATTAAGCTTTTTCATTATTTCAATACCGAGTTTTTTCCCTTCTTCTTCAGTCAACTTTTTGCCAATCAAGCTATAAACACATTCCCATAATCCTGCATAGCCAAGTGAAATGGTAGAATATCCTCCATACAAAAGTTTATCTATAGGTTCTCCCTTTTGGAGTCTTGATATAGCACCATACTGCCACAGTATAGGAGCAGCATCAGAAAGTGTGCCTTTTAATCTTTCATGCCTGCATCTCAAAGCTCTATGACACAAATCCATACGTTTGTCAAACACTTCCCAAAACTTCTCCATATTTTTGTCAGCTGTCAATCCTATATCAACTAAATTTATTGTTACTACACCCTGATTAAATCTTCCATAGTACTTTGGTTTACCATTTTCATCTATATATGGTGTCAGAAAGCTTCTACAGCCCATACAGGTATAACAATGCCCTTCACCATTTTTGTCAATTTTATTTTGAATCATAATCTTTTCAGATATATAATCAGGCACCATTCTTTTTGCTGTACATTTTGCAGCAAGTTTAGTAAGATACCAGTATTTACTATCAGGGGTTATATTATCTTTTTCAAGAACATAAACAAGTTTCGGAAATGCAGGAGTTACCCATACCCCCTTTTCATTTTTTACTCCTGTATATCTTTGACGTAAAGTTTCCTCTATAATCATAGCTAAATCTTTTTTTTGTTGTTCATCTTTAGCTTCGTTAAGATACATAAACACTGTAACGAAAGGGGCTTGTCCGTTTGTTGTCAACAATGTTACAACCTGATATTGAATTGTTTGTACACCTTTAGTAATTTCCTTTTTTAATCTTTCCTCAACTATCTCATCTACTTTTTTATCATCAATAACAACTTTCATCTCTTGAAGTTCTGCAAGAAATTCACGCTTTATTTTTTCTCTTGAGATTTGAACAAAAGGAGCTAAATGAGTCAAACTGATACTTTGACCACCATATTGATTACTTGCTACTTGAGCTATTATTTGAGTAGCTATATTACAAGCTGTTGAAAAACTATGTGGTTTCTCAATAAGCGTTTCACTTATAACGGTTCCATTTTGGAGCATATCATCAAGATTTACCAAATCACAATTATGCATATGTTGTGCAAAGTAATCGGTATCGTGAAAATGAATAATGCCGTTTTCATGTGCCTCTGTTATATCAGGTGGAAGAAGTACTCTTTTGGTTAAGTCCTTGCTTACTTCACCGGCCATATAATCACGCTGAACACTGTTCACCGTTGGATTCTTATTGGAATTTTCTTGTTTTACTTCTTCATTATTACATTCGATAAGAGTTAAAATCTTATTATCAGTTGTATTTGAGCGTCTTATCAATGAACGATTATAACGATACTTTACATAGTTTCTGGCAAGTTGAAAAGCACCCTTAGCCATTATTTGATCTTCAACCATATCTTGTACTTCTTCAACTGAAACAGCTCTACCAAGCTTTTCACACCTATATTCAACATATTCAGCAATATCATTTATTTGCTCATTTGTCAAATATTTCTTCTCAGAAGCATCATTGGCTTTAGTAACAGCATTTACTATTTTTTTGCCATCAAAAATTTCTTCTGATGAATTTCTCTTTATAATTTTCATTTCTTCATTCTCCTGCAGTTATTTTTTAAATTATGTTCCATATTCTATAATAAAAAGTATTTTATTTCTGTTGCAAATGCAACACTCAGCCAATGTGAAACCACAATATATAGTGTTTAGTTATTATATACTACACAAGATATTGTGGTTTAAATATCCTGTGTACTTTTATTTTGAGCAAATAAAATAATTACTTTATTAACTCTTTGGTCTTCAACCTCATCTATAGTTATAGTTAATTCTCTATAAATAAATGTGTCATTTTTATTTGGTATATCCCCTATTTGTTCTATAACCCAACCTCCAACTGTTTTACTGTCTGTTTCTATATATTTATTATCTTTAGATATTAAATCAAGCATATCAACTATACTCATATCTCCTATGATTTCAAATTTATTATCATCTATTTTTTTATATTTATTTTCTATTTCTTCATCTTCATCCCATATATCTCCTACAAGCTGTTCAAGAAGATCCTCCATAGTAACTATTCCTAAAGTTCCGCCATAATCATCGGTAACAACAGCAATATGCAAACGTCTATGCTTAAAATCTGCCAGCAAAGAAGATAATTTTTTTGAACGATAAATAAAATGGGCAGGCTGTATCAATTGGTTTAAATTAGGAAAATCTGTTTTTAAAAGTTGTTCTAAATAGTCTCTTGTATGTAATATTCCTATTATATTATCTATATTATCTTTATATATCGGTATTCTTGAGTATCTTTCAGTCATTATAATTTTTTTGATATTTTCTTGTTTGTCATTTATATTTATTGCTATAATATCTACTCTTGGTGTTAGTATATCATAAACTGTTTTTTCATCAAATTCAAGTGCTGATTGTACTAAATCACTTTCTTGTTCTTCAAGTACCCCTTGTTCTTCTATACTTTCTACTATATATTTTAATTCATCTTCGGTAACAGTAGGTTCTTTATTTTCATCTTTGCTTGCAATACGTTTAACAAAGGAATTTAATTTCAACAATATTGATGTTATGGGTGTAAGTATAACCATAAGTAAATATAATATATTTGCTGAATCCATACACATCCTTTCGCTGTTTTCAATTGCTATATTCTTAGGTAAAACCTCTCCGAATATCAATACTATTACTGTCAGAATAACTGTACTTGTCAATGTTCCGTTTGCCTCACCTAAAAATGACACAAACAATATAGTCGCAAGAGCTGATGCTGCTATATTTACAATATTATTGCCGACTAAAAGTGTGGCGAGAGCTTTATCGTAATTTTCAGCAATTTTATATGCTTTTTTAGCCTTTTTATTTCCATTGTCCGCATAATTTTTTAATCGTATTTTATTTGCAGACGAATAGGCTGTTTCAGTAGAAGAAAAAAACGCTGAACACATAACAAGTAAAATTATTATAAAGACTGTAAGCCATGTATTCAAATATACCACTCCTAAATTTCAGAAATTAACACCTTATACCACAAACAAAGTATTCTGATACATTTTATAATCAGAATACTTTGTTTGAAATCATTATTTTATTTTTATAAGTCCAAGAGACTGTGGATTCATAACAATATTTTTATTTTCAACGCAGGCTTTACCAATGCTGAATATGCAATCACCACTGAAATCAAACGGTGCTGTTTGTTCTTTTTCAGTAGGATTGACTGCTATCAGAAATTTTCCTCTCCTGAATATAAAAGGATACTTATTCTTTTCTGCATATACAACTTCAAAATCGCCATCTGACTGTAAATCTTCATTTTGATGCCTTATAGAAATAACTTTCTTCAAAGTATTCAAAATAGAATCCGGATCTTTCAACTGATCTTCAACTGTTACAGCATTTTGGGCTTTATCAACAGGCAGATAAAGCATATTCGAAGGTGCTGATGAAAACCCGTGATTAATGCTGTTATCCCACTGCATAGGTGTTCTTGTACCTGTACGACTGTAGCCGCCTTCTTTGCTGTTAAGACCTTCCATATATCTCATGCCTATCTCATCACCATAATAAAGGAATGGGACACCGGGCATCATAAATATAAAAGAATATGCTATCCTGGCTTCAAGAGGAGTAAACATTCTCGTCATTCGGGGAGTATCATGATTACAGGTAATAAAACTTATGTATCCTTTTCCCTTGGTTTCCTTTAAATCATTAAGATATTCGTCAAGAAATTCAGTTATATCTCCTTTGCCATTCTTTGAAAACACTGCCGTACATTCTCCGGTTTCTATATCTTTATTACGGAAAAGTATTCTGTAACCATTCGTATCATGGTCAAGATAAAAATCGCTGTGAAAACCAGCTCCTATAGAAACTTTCGGATTACACCATTCAGAAATTATTGCTGCATCGGGATATTCTTCATCCAACATTTTTCTTACATTCTTCCACACTTTACAGGTTTCAGGCTTTTCACCGTCTTCATTTTTAACAAGAGAATCGGCCATATCAACACGGAAACCATCACATCCCATATTTAACCAAAAACGCATAATATCTTTCAATGCTTCAACAGTAGCCTGACAATCAGGATGAGACGGTGGTAACTGCCATGTAGGATGCGTTATATTATTGAACCCATAATTCAGAGCCGGCTGTGAACTAAAATAATTAACAAGATAGTTTCCGTCACGGTCTGTTATACCGCATAACAGCCTGTATTGCGGAGGAGCCTCCCATACACTGTCAGTCCATATATATCTGTTACTGTATTCGTTTTTTTCAGCTTTTTTACTGTTTTTAAACCATTCATTCTGATCCGAAGTATGTCCCGGTACAAGATCAAGTAAAATCTTTATTCCCTTTTCATGGGCAACTTTGAATAAATGTTTCAGCTCTTCATTCGTACCATACCTTTCAGCTACAAGATAATAATTCCTAACATCATAGCCCGCATCCATAAAAGGTGAATCGTATACAGGATTGAGCCATATTGCATTACAGCCTAAACTTTTAACATAATCCAATTTTGACTCAATTCCTTTTATATCTCCTATTCCATCACCATTGCTGTCGCAAAATGTTTGGGGATATATCTCATAAAAAACAGCATCTTTTAACCAATTTGGCATAATAACCCTCCGTTTTTGACAATATTTTTATAAATTATATCATAATACAATCATATATTCAAGTTTTTTCTATTTGTCATTATGTTCAAAATATGGCATAAAATATCTATTAAATAAAATAAAAAATGATATTGCTTTTTTCAAAAAAAGTGGTACAATTATAATATATTAAATATAAGGAGGCTTTTTATTATGGCTTATAAAATTTCAGACGAATGTATTTCTTGTGGTGCTTGTGCAGGTGAATGTCCTGTTGGTGCTATTGCAGAAGGTGACGGCAAATACGAGATAGATGCTGACGCATGTCTTTCTTGTGGTGCTTGTGCAGGTGTATGTCCTGTTGGTGCTCCCGCTGAAGAATAATATTTATTTTTCATAATCCCCAAATTGTAATATAGGTTGGTACATACTTAAATGTATCAGCCTATATTTTTTTGAATTTTTTATATTACTTCCGACAATAATAAATAATATAATTTATACAGGAGGTAATTTATATTGATTTACAATAAAGTTGAAATTTGTGGCATAAATACATCAAAATTACCTGTAATCTCCGAAAAAAGGAAACAGGAATTATTGCATATCATAAAGAACGGAAACCCTTCACAGAAAAAAAAAGCTCGTGATGAAATGATAAACGGAAATTTACGACTAGTTCTGAGTGTAGTTCAACGTTTTAATAGCAGAGGAGAAAATCCGGATGATCTTTTTCAAGTTGGCTGCATAGGTCTGATAAAAGCTATTGATAATTTTAATTGTACAAAAGATGTTTGTTTTTCAACTTATGGTGTACCTATGATAATAGGTGAAATAAGACGATATCTGAGAGATTATAATCCTATCCGTGTCAGTCGTTCACTCAGAGATACGGCATATCACGCAATGAATATAAAAGAAAGATTCACTATTGAAAATAATCGAGAGCCTACTGTTGATGAAATTGCCAAGGAAATGAATATTTCTAAAGAAAACATTATTATCGCATTGGAGTCTATAATTGATCCTATATCATTGTATGAACCTGTATTTTCAGATGATAACGATACAATATATGTTATTGATCAGTTAAGCGATATAAACAACAGCAGTGAAAGCTGGATAAATAAATTAGCAATAAAACAGGCTGTTGATTCACTCGAAGAACGTGAAAAAACAATATTTTTACTACGATTTTTTAAAGGTAAAACTCAGACAGAAGTCGCACATGAAATAGGTATAAGTCAGGCTCAAATATCACGACTTGAAAAAGCAGCTTTAACAAAAATTAAAAATGAATTATAAAAAACATTCCCATGATATGTCTATAAACATATCATGGGAATGTTTCAATTAATGATTGTTTTTACGGTAATTCTGACGAAGGTTTGATGAACGACGTGGAGCATGATCATTTTCAGGTTTAATTCCTTCGACTTCAATGAGAGCCTCTCTGCGTGACAAATTCAATCTGCCTTTATCATCTATTTCAAGAACTTTTACAATTATAACATCATCAACATTGACAACATCTGTAACTTTTTCAGTACGCTTAACATCAAGCTGTGAAATATGACACAGTCCCTCTTTACCGGGAGCTATCTCTACAAATGCACCAAAATCCATTATTCTTGTAACTTTTCCTTTATATATTGCACCCGGCTCTGGATCATTAACTATTGTATCAACTATGGTCATAGCGTGTTTGCAATTTTCAATATCAAGTCCGCTTATAAAAACATGACCATCTTCTTCAATGTCTATTTTCACATCACATTCAGCACAGATTTTTTGTATAACTTTTCCGCCTGAGCCTATAACCTCTCTTATCTTATCAACAGGAATAATAGTGGAGATCATCTTCGGAGCATACTTTGAAAGTTCCTTTCTCGGCTCCGGAATAGCTTTAAGCATTACTTCATCAAGTATATAATCACGTGCTTTATGAGTTTTATAAAGAGCTTCTTTGACCATTTCAGGTGTAAGACCGCTTATTTTCAGATCCATCTGGATAGCAGTTATACCTTCATGCGTACCTGCTACTTTAAAATCCATATCTCCAAAGAAATCTTCCAGACCCTGTATATCTACCATAGTCATCCAACGATCACCTTCAGTTATAAGACCACATGATATACCTGCAACAGGAGCTTTGATCGGTACACCGGCATCCATAAGAGAAAGTGTTGAACCACATATTGAACCTTGTGAAGTTGAACCATTTGATGAAAGTATTTCAGAAACAAGTCTTATAGTATACGGAAATTCCTCTACCGACGGAATAACAGGTACCAATGCCCTTTCCGCAAGAGCTCCATGACCGATTTCACGTCTGCCGGGGCCTCTTGAAGGCTTTGTCTCTCCAACAGAATATGATGGGAAGTTATAATGATGTATATATCTTTTTGTAACTTGATCATCTATTCCATCCATAGCCTGCTGATCGCTTACAGAACCAAGTGTAGTAATTGTCAAAACCTGTGTCTGACCTCGTGTAAACAAGCCCGATCCATGTACTCTCGGCAATATTCCTACTTCTGATGCAAGCGGTCTCATCTGATCCATTTTTCTTCCATCAACACGTTTCTGCTCATCAAGAAGCCAACGACGTACCACAAATTTCTGTGTTTTATACAGACATTCATCTATTTTTTCTGCTTGTTCAGGATATATCTCATCAAACTTTGCGTGTACTGCTTCATATACAGGCTTTAATCTTTCTTCTCGAATCAATTTGTCGTCTGTATCAAGTGCAAATTTGATATCCTCAATAGAAAATTCCTTTATAGCTTCAAACATTTCCGGTTCCGGATCATTGCTTGGATATTCAAATTTAGTTTTGCCTATTTCAGCCTGTATTGATTTTATGAACTCAATTATACTCTGATTAGCCTCATGACCTGCCATTATGCCATTATACATAACATCATCCGGAACCATATCAGCACCTGCTTCTATCATGGCTATCCTGCTGTCAGTAGATGCAACTGTAACAGCCATTTTTGAAACTTCTCTCTGCTCCTTTGTCGGATTAATAACAAATTCTCCGTCAACAAGTCCGACTGAAACAGCAGAGATAGGACCATTCCACGGTACATCAGATATACTCAACGCAATAGATGTACCTACCATTGATGCTATTTCAGGCAAACAATCAGGATCATATGCCATTACTGTACATACTATCGAAACATCATTTCTCATATCTTTCGGAAATAACGGACGAATAGGACGATCTATAACTCTTGATACAAGTATAGCTTTTTCCGATGGTCTACCCTCTCTCTTGCCATAGCCTCCGGGTATCTTACCAAGAGCATATTGTTTTTCCTCATAATCAACTGACAACGGGAAAAAATCCACACCTTCTCTTGGATTCGGAGCTGCCGTAACAGCAACATGAACAACCGTTTCACCATATCTTACAAGACAAGCACCATTAGCCAACTGTGTCATTTTACCCGTTTCAATAACGAGTGGACGACCAGCAAATTCTGTTTCAAAAGTTCTGAATTTTTCAAACATTTTTTTACCTCCAAAAATCATTCTCTGAAAAGAAAGTGAGTTTCGGTTTAGCAATTAAACCAAAAAATAAAAACATTATTTTCTCGTTTCACTGCTAAAACCTGAAATCTTCACTTTACAATTATTGAAACGGGACAGCCTGTAATATTTACTGACTGCCCCGAAACAATTTTTTACTTACGGATACCGAGTCTTGCTATAATAGAACGATAACGCTCGATGTCAGTCTTTGTAAGGTAACTTAAAAGACTTCTTCTCTGACCAATCATTTTGAAAAGACCACGTCTTGAATGATGATCTTTCTTATGAGTTTTCAGATGCTCGGTAAGATCGTTGATTCTTTTTGTGAGTATAGCGATCTGAACTTCAGGAGAACCTGTATCTCCCTCATGAGTTGCATACTCTTTGATAATAGCTTCTTTTTCTGATTTTAACATTGCTTTTATCCACCTTTTATAAATTATTCAATCATGCCATTGATCCCAGTCAAAGGCTGTGGATTCCTTCTTCAAAAGGCTTTACCCCAAAAACCGAGAACAAGCATTAACCATTCGATATTATATCATAACTTTTTTTATTTGTAAAGTGCTTTTTTTGTATTTTATGATTGTTTTTTATTTTTAAATTTGCCGGATCAATACAATATCTCTTTGAAATTACCCAAAAATGAAAACTCAGATAATTCCTCTGACAATGCACATATAAGTTTCAATGCTCTTTTATTGTTTACATTTCCTGTGAAATCTACATAGAAAAGATATTCAAAGGCTGTTCCAAACATTGGTCTTGATTCTATCTTAGTCAGGTTCAGTCCGTTTACTGCAAACCTGCACAACACACTATATAATGATCCTGTTTTATGTGGCAATGAAAAACATACACTGATTTTTTCAGCACTTTCATCTATATACAATTTTTTAGAAATTATAAGAAACCTCGTTGTATTATTGGGATTATTTTGAAATCCTCTCAATACTATTTCAAGACCATATTTTTCGGCAGCCTGTTCTGAACATATAGCTCCTATTGTTAAATCGTCACTTTCAGATACCATTTTTGCGGCTGCCGCTGTACTTATGTATGTTTCCCCGAGTATATTTCTACGGCTTCTGAAAAAATCTGAACATTGTGACAATGCCTGCTGATGTGAATAGACTTTCTTTAAATTTAAAACACTTGCTCCTTTCTTCATGGCCAATACATGATTTATAGGTATATCTACTACCATAGCTATATAAAATCTGTATTTAAGCATCAGATCATATACATCTGTAACTGAACCTGCTGAACTGTTCTCTATCGGTACTACTCCAAAATCTGCCTGTCCGTTGCATATAGCAGAAAAAATATCCTGAAAAGATGCATAAAAATCCGGTTTGCAATTAGGAAATGATCTCATTGTTGCCTGATTTGCATAGCTTCCTTCAACTCCAAAGCACGCCACTTTTATATTTTCATTCTCTCTCGGAATCACATTTTCAGCTGAAAAAATTTGATTTTTCAGATTCCTTCCACTGCCCACCATATCATGCTGCAATGCTCTGCTTAATTCCAATATAGTCGAATAAAGCTGCCTTGCAGAATCTCCATATATCCCTGCATTTTCCTGAACCTTTCCGAGAAGCTGTTCTTCTCTCTCTTTATTAAATATTTCCATTCCATGTTCCTGTTTATATTCAGCCACTTTTTTGGAACATTCCATTCTGCTCTTAAAAAGCTCTACAAGCTGATCATCTATTCTGTCAATTTCTTCTCTTATCGGCTGTAAACTCATAACTTATGCACCTCTGAAAGTATATTTATTATTGCTATCGCTGTTGCAGATTCTATTACAGGTACTGCCCTTACAACGATGCAAGGATCATGCCTTCCGTTTATTTCCAATTCACTATCAGTCTTATTATTCAAATCAACCGTTCTCTGCTTTCTTGATATTGATGGAGTAGGCTTTATCGCTGTTCTGAATATTATCGGCATTCCTGACGATATTCCTCCCAAAATGCCTCCATGATTATTTGTTCTCGTCTTCACAACTCCATTGTCATAATAAAACTCATCATTATTTTGACTTCCTCTTGATTTGCTTCCTTCAAAACCTGAACCAAACTCTATTCCCTTAACTGCCGGTATTCCAAATACTATAGACGAAATTACATTCTCTATTCCACCAAACATCGGTGAACCTGCCCCGGCAGGCATTCCTGTCACGGCACATTCTATTGTCCCACCTATGCTATCCTGTGACATTCTGCATTCTTCTATCAATGCCCTCATCTTTTCTTCACGAACCTGGTCTATCAATCCGAATTTAGCTTTTGAAAGCCTATCCATTAATTCATGTGGTATATCCGTTCCGTTGAACCTCTCATCCTCAATATTTCCTATTGATGATATATGTGCTGCTATTTTTATACCCTTCCGCTCTAATATCTGTCTGCATATCGCTCCCGCAAACACCAACGGTGCAGTCAGTCTACCCGAAAAATGTCCTCCGCCTCTTATATCATTGAAACCATTATATCTTACATATCCTGTATAATCAGCGTGTGCCGGTCTTGGATTCTTCAACACATTTCCATAATCCTGTGAGCGTGTGTTTGTATTCTTTATCACCGCACATAACGGTGCTCCTGTTGTTGTATTATCAAATATTCCCGACAATATTTCCGGAAAATCTTTTTCTAATCTGGGTGTTGTAGCTTTATCATTTCCCGGAGCTCTCCTGCTCATTTGCAAATATATTTCATCAAAATCCAACTTTTCGCCCGCCGGCAGTCCATCTATTACAACTCCTATACCATTGCCATGGCTTTCCCCGAAAATAGATATCTTTACATCATTTCCCCATGATGACATCTGCTTTTCCTCCCACTTTTCTGTAATCTTCAAAAAATTTCGGATATGACTTATTTATACTTTCCATATCAGATATGATAACTTCTCCCTCAGCACCAACTGCTGCTGCTGAAAGTGCCATTACTATCCTATGGTCATTATATCCGTCAACTTCTGCTCCCTTCAGACAATTGACTCCATGAATTATAAATCCATCCTTTGTTTCTTGGATATCCGCTCCCATTCTCGACAGACCGTCAGCCATTGCCGATAATCTATCACACTCTTTTATTCTTAGTCTTTCTGCACCTTTTATAACCGTTATTCCCTTTGACAATGCTCCGACAACAGAAAGTGCCGGTACCATATCCGGTATATTTTCAGCATTTATCTCTATTCCTTTTAATTTATTTTTCTCTACAGTTATATTTCCGCCGCTTTCACTGATATTTACTCCGAATTTTTTATATATCTCTACGCACTCTTTATCGCCTTGATATGATTCAATATTCAGGTTATCTATCGTAACTTTTCCGCCAATTGCTGCCGCTGTCATAAAAAACGCTGCCTGCGACCAATCTCCCTCTACTGTAAAATTTCTTGCCTTATATCTTTGATCACCTTTTATTTTCCAGCCATTTTCTGTCCTTCTTATTTCAACTCCGAATTTTTCCATTATATCCGTTGTCATATCAACATATCCTGTTGACTGCAATTCTGTTGTTAATATGATCTCACTGTCACCTTCAAGCATTGGAAGGGCCAATAATAATCCTGTTATAAATTGTGAACTTACATTGCCTGCTATCTCATAAATACCACTCTTTAATTTTCCTGATATTTTTAAAGGCAAGCCTCCCTTAGTTTCACAACAAACTCCTTTATCGGGCAAACAATCCAAGTATATACCTATTGGTCTTTCAGGTAACTTCCCATGTCCGATAAATTCCACCGAAGTACCTCCCATACTGCATATAGGTACTAAAAATCTAAGCGTTGACCCACTTTCACCACAATCCAACGTTAAATTCTTATTCTTGAAAATATTTCTTCCATCAACTGTCAAGCTATTACCTTCAAGTTCGATATCTGCTCCAAGTGCTTTCATACACTCTATGGTTGCCCTTATATCATTTGACATATCAACAGGAGATATCTTGCTTTTTCCGTCACATAATGCTGCACATATTATAGCTCTGTGTGCTACACTTTTTGATGGAGGCATTGACAAAGTTCCATTGATTTTACTTTTTTTAACCATTATTTTAGTCAATCTTCAACACTTCCTTCTTTTTCTTCCTTTTATACAGATATCATACCACAATTTTTCCTGAATGTAAATAAAAAATCGAGGGATGAAATAAGTCATTCCTCGATTATCATTATCAATTCTTTATTATATTTAAAAGATGTGCTATTGAAGGTATACTTTCCCCCTGCTGCGATGATGTCGGTGACATCAATGCTCCTGTTGCAACAAATAAAATATTTCTCAGCTTATTTTCTATTAACTGTTTCATTATATAAGAACAAAATACTGAGGCGGAACAACCGCATCCCGAGCCGCCTGAATGAACATCCTGTCCCTCTAAATCAAATATCATCAAACCGCAATCGTTATAATTTTGACTTATATCTATATTCTGTCTTTGCAAGATTTCTTTCAAAAGCTGTGAACCAACTTTTCCCAAATCTCCGGTCAAGATCAAATCATAATCTGTTGGTTTTGTATTTGTATCTGTAAAAAAATTATATATAGTATCTGCTGCCGCCGGTGCCATTGCGGCACCCATATTATTTGCATCTTTGACTTTCAAATCATTTATCCTGCCTATAGTTGCATATTTTACCGAAACTTCACCTTCACTCTTATCAAGTAATGCTGCACCTGACCCCGTTACTGTCCATTGTGCTGTTGGAGTACGCTGTCCACCATATTCTATCGGCAATCTGAATTGTCTTTCCGCTGAACAAAAATGAGATGATGTAACTGCAATTGCCCGTTCAGCCGCTCCGCTGTCTATGAACACGGATGCAGACAATATTGTCTGTGCCATTGTTGAACACGCTCCATACTGTCCCAAAAACGGTATATTCAATTCCCTTAATCCAAATGTTGAAGAAATACACTGATTTAATAAATCACCGGCAAATATCACATCTATATCTGCATTTTCAAGATTATTCCTTTTCATAAGTTCACATACCGCTGTTTTCTGTAAAGCACTTTCAGCCTTTTCCCATGATGGTTGACCTAATTTATTATCCTTAAACGCTATATCAAAATATTCTCCAAGTGGTCCTTCGCTTTCTTTTTTTCCTACAATTCCTACACTTGACCTGATAGTCACATTATTCTTCATTTTTAATGTATACTTTCCTATTCTTTCCGGCATATAAAAAACCTCCTGTCAATTTATTATTATAACCGGATTCAAATAATTAATTCTCGGCATTTTTAAGGCATGACCTAAAAAGACAGGGGCAGAATATCAATTATTCTGCCCCTGTCTTTTTATAATTTATTATACTTTATTTTTCAAAATTCATTCAACATTATTAAGTAAATTTCTGCACATCAGAAATATTATCAAAGATATGGATACATTCCAGAAAAATATCGGAAGTCCCATAACAGTTGCAGATATTGCTGCTAACCAATGAGAATGAGCCAGGCTCATCACTCCCAAAAATACTCCCGGAACCATTAATAAAAATATCAGCGACATATAGAATGTAATAAATATTCCTCTATTTCCATTCATACCAACTATTCTTTGTGCAAGTACATTAGCAGCAATATATACACATCCAAAACTTCCATATACCAATATACTCGTTATTATATCAGGAATTGTACCACCGACAATTATCGCCAGTAAAATATACGATATACCTGCATCAATAAATGGTTTTATTATGCTCGTTGCAGACGCCATTATCAATTTTTTTACAGGATCCTCAGGTATCAAAAATATATAAGGCTTTCCAAGTTCTTTGACCCAATCCCCTGATGCACTGAAAAAGAATTGTACATAAGAACAAATTATTGTTACACCTATATATATTATCGTAGTCTTGAACGGATTATATGACAGCAACTGATCCATTGCAATACCCGTTACCAATACTATTCCCAACAGAACCGCTGTACTTATATTCAAAAATTTGAACCGCGAACGCCTTGTTCCTTCTTTAAGATGCTTATAGAATATTGCGGATGCACCTTTGCCTTTGCCTATACCTAAATTTGAAACCTTTATCTTCCTTGAACCCAAAAAAGCTGCTTCACTCATTGTACCCGTTTTTATCGAATCACGGAAAATATAATTATTTTCTGCTTGCTGCAAAACATCTTCATAATAATCCAATTTAGTATACAAGAATACCAATACACAAACAATTATCATAAATAAAAGTAATATCCCATAAACTATAATATTTTCAAAATCATTATTAACCAAACCAAATATAAAACCATGTACCCACCCGATTATCGGAGAATACTCCAAAATAGGGTCTGACATAGAAGAAAATAAATTTTCAATAGTCAGACCATTTTTGAACATAAGTATTCCAAAAACCGTCAATGTATATATCGGTATTGCATATATGATATATTTAAGAAGATTTGCACGTTTTGGATTACCGCTGGATATACAAAAAATCACCAAAGTTATCATCTGTATAAAAATAAACATCATTAATATACCTGACACAAGCAATAACGCATTTGACACAGAAAGTCTGAACACTCTCATTACCATCCCACCATAGGATGAAAAGCATACTACCAGAAACATCATGGATAGAAGCTGTCTTCCTACTCCGTAAATAAGTATTTTCTTTGGCGATAGAGGTGCTACAAATATATTATTTACATCACTCATTGAAAAAAAACTTGTTCCCGAACTCAGTCCCTTTAACATAATAGGTATACTTATAAAATGAAGGAGGGCAAGATAACCGCCATATAACGCTCTTATATCCTTTGACAGTTCATAATCAACTGCATTCATTGTAAATCCCATTATCACAGCATAAATAAGGCTCAATCCTACCAAACCATATAAAATAAGCCTTGCAGGATGTTTGAATGTATCCAATATAGCATTTTTAACAGCTTTTCTTATTATGTAAAAAATAGTAGTCATTATTATCTCACTTCCTTGTTGTGACAGACTTTTCAGTTATATAAAAAAATAGTTCTTCGAGATTTTCTCCGCTTTCTTCTACAAAGCGTCTTTCACGTTCTGCCTCTATCTTACCATCCATCATTATAAATACTCTGTCCCAGAATTCATCAACACTCTCAAGCATATGTGTACTTATTATAACAGATATGCCCTGCGATTTCATCTCCAAAAGCATAGCCTTCAATTCTTTTATAGCGTGAGGATCAAGTCCGACAAACGGTTCATCAAACAATACAGCTTTCGGAGATATCAATAATGCACAACATATACTGATTTTTTGCTGCATTCCTTTTGAAAGCTCTTTACCAAGCTTATTCCTCTTATTATCAAGCTCCATTTTTTTGATTAGTTCATTAGCTTTGTCTTCCCAATTTTCCAATTTATATGCACGGGCAATAAATTCCATATGCTCCCAAACTGTCAGCAATTCAAAAGGTGCCGGTATTTCGGGTATATATCCCAATATTCTTTTCGCATCCATACTTTTATTATTATATCCGCATATCTCTATTTCTCCATCAAATCTCAACAGACCCGCAATACACTTTATAGCTGTTGACTTACCTGCACCGTTTGGTCCTGCAAGAACAGCTATTTCTCCTTCTTTTACTGTGAACGATAAATTATCGTTTGCCTTGAAACGACCATATTTTTTAGTAAGATGAGATACACTTATCATTCAACATCACTCCTTTTTTGAATAATCCGAAGGAACTTTAAAAATACTATTATCACTTATTTTAGCATCCGCTGATTTAAAAATAAATGTAGTTTTTCCTTTATCTGACTGCATAACTTCCGCATACGGTTTTTCATCTTTAAAATAATATGTTATAGTTATTGACGAAGCATTTTTCTCCGTAGATACAATAGCATACTTCTCAAAAGCTATATCCTTTTCTCCTTTAAAATCTGTTGTACCATCTTCCGAAAGCTGTATTGATTCACTTACACCCAAATTCATATCTTTAGTATATGCCTTTATAAATTCATCTATTGTATTTTTATAATCCGATATTTTATAATTTTTTTCACTATCATTGATATAATATATTTTATCATTTTCTATTATACAATGCAATTTCTTATTATCCGGCTGATCCATATTTATCATGGCCGTTTTTTTATTCTTATCACTTGCAAGTATATATTTATAAACATATTTCTGATTGCTGTCTTCGTTATTTTCAACAGTCATCTCAACATCAATATAAATAATATCAGATTTCCATAACTCCATAAACGTATTTTCAAAGAGTTCCCCTATATCTTTTTTTATTTTTGCCGGACTCTCTGCTACAACTGACCGTTCAGATACATTTGCTGAGCTTTCCATATTTTTATTTCCTGAACACCCAAACAATCCTAACAACATAACCGAAATCAATAAAATACCAATTTTTTTCATGATATCAGCTCCTCTAAATATCTTTATAATTGAATTTTATCATATCAACTTTTTATAGTCAATCAAATTGTACATAAAAAATTTATTTCTTTTATACTGTTGACATTTTTTACATTATGATGTTAAATAATAAGAAGAATATCGCAAATTTTTTCATGAGAAAGGAGGATATATTTTATGTTTGAAATATCAGGCAACAGTGTTTCAAAGGGCATTGCAATGGGAAAAATAATTTTTTATTCAAACAATATAAATAATGTACAACAATATATTCTCAATGATACATATACTGAATTGAACAGATATAAAAAAGCATTGAAAATTGCCAAAACTCAATTACAGGAATTATATGATTATGTAAAAAATAATATAGGTAAAGATGAATCCGTCATTTTTCAGACTCATATCATGATTCTCGAAGATTCACAATTCATGAAAAATGTTGAAAATATCATTATGAACCGTAAATTGAATGCTGAATTTGCAGTATACGATACCGCTTCACAAATTGCAGAAATGTTCAAACAAATAGATGATGAATATTTGCAGCAAAGATATTTTGATATTATTGATTCGGCAAACACATTGTTAGAAATACTCGATCCTAAAATCCCGGCTTTCAACACTGACGAACACTCCATAATAGCAGCGGCACAGATATTGCCAAGTGAAACGATTAAATTGAATAAACTGGGATCTTTGGGATTTATTACAAATAAAGGATCAAAAAATTCTCATGCCGCTATACTTTCACGTTCAATGAAACTGCCTGCATTGACCAATATCAACAAAGATCTTTCAAAATTCAATGGAATGTATGCTATATTAGACGGATACAATAATAAGATAATAATAGAACCTGATGATAATACAATAGAAATTTATAAAAAATCCAAAATTTAAAAAGAGGTACTTTTATGAACAATAAAGAATTTTTAAAAAATAAAGCTGTACAGGCTGTTGAAATTTTAGAAAAGGAATACCCTGATGCTCTATGCTCACTCGAATATACTGACCCATTACAATTACTTATAGCAACACGGCTTGCCGCTCAATGTACTGATAAACGTGTAAATATGATAACTCCGGCACTTTTTCAAAAATATAAAAATGTTCAGGATTTCGCCAATGCGGATGTTGACGAAGTAGGAACATATATATATTCATGCGGCTTTTATAAAACAAAATCAAAGGATATAGTTTCCATGTGTCAGATGCTTATTTCTGAATATAATGGTACTGTTCCGGATACAGTTGAAAAACTTACAAAACTTCCAGGAATAGGACGAAAAACTGCCAATCTTATCGTTGGAGACATTTACGGTAAACCTGCTGTTGTTGTCGATACTCACTGCATACGCATTACAGGAAGATTAGGTCTGCACAATACCAAAGACCCTGCTAAAATAGAAACTATCCTGCGTGAACTACTGCCTCCGGAAAAATCAAACGATTTCTGTCACAGACTTGTTTTGCATGGACGTGCAGTATGCGATTCAAGAAAACCCAAATGCAGTCAATGCTGTCTGAAATATATCTGCAATTATTTTTCAGAAGCTCAGGAAAACTAATAATTACACCTTATTCATGAAAAAATAATATCAACAACCATTTTTTATAAGTGAGGTCATTTTTTCTATGAATAATTTGATAGTACTTTCAGATGTCTGCAAAACATATAATTCAAAAAACAATTCAGTTCATGCTTTGCAGCATATAAACATCAATATAAACAGAGGTCAGTTCGTTTCTGTCATAGGTCAGTCCGGTTCGGGAAAGTCTACTCTTATGAATATTCTCGGATGTCTTGATACACCTACAAGCGGTGAATATTTGCTTGACAACATCCCTGTTTCCGGGATGAACGAAAGTCAGCTTTCTTTTATCAGAAATAATATAATAGGCTTTATCTTTCAGAGCTTTAACCTGATCCCATCCCTAAATGCTCTTGAAAATGTTGAATTACCCCTTATCTACAGAGGTATCAAAAAATCCAAAAGAAAGTTCCTTGCTCTCAATTCACTGAAAATAGTCGGACTTGAAAAAAGAATCTATCACAGACCTTTTGAACTCTCAGGCGGTCAACAGCAAAGAGTTGCCATTGCAAGGGCTATCGCTGCAGATCCTAAGATAATTCTCGCCGATGAACCCACAGGTAATCTTGATTCAAATTCAGGTAATGAGATCATGGATATCCTTAAACAACTCCATCATCAGGGCACCACCATTATTCTTATCACTCACGATAACAATATTGCAAAAATGGCTGAGACCTGTATAAAAATTTCTGATGGTAAAATATCTTTTTAACCTTATAGTACAATGTGCATAATTTTTAACCTGTTTATTTTGCTATATTCAATAAAAATTTTTCAAAAAAATAATTGACAATACAGAATTATATGTTATAATTATCTCAGCAGGGTAAATGTTCCTGCTGGAAGTTACCTAATTTCAAGGAGGTTTTTTTATTATGGCTTCAATAGAACTTCATAAAGTAGATGTCAAGGCTTTCCTTTCTGTTATTGATACTTGTGAGGGCGATGTTTTTCTCGTAACAGATGAGGGTGATCGTCTTAATCTCAAAAGCAAACTCTGTCAGCTTATCGGTCTTACAAAACTTATTGAAGGCGGTCAGATAACTGATGCTCACATTGAGTGTCAGAACCCCGAAGATGAATCAAAACTTTTCCGTTTCAATATGTTTGGTGCTGAATAATCAAATATCTTTTAGAACAAAAATTACGGTCTGTGTGTTTTAAAACACGCAGACCGATTTTTTATTTATTTTGCTCCGTACTGTGCATAGTAATTATCAATAGCTTCTTTCAGTTTATCATCAATGACAATTCTGCCTTTGTATTCTTTATTATACAGATGCTCTATTACTTCAGCCATTGTTACTATCGCAGTTGTTTTAAGACCGTATTTTTCTTCTATCTCACACAACGCACTTTTCTCTCCCTGACCTCTTTCCATTCTGTCAACGGATACTACCAAGCCTATCGGATCAACATTTCCCTGAGCCTTTATTATCGGCAATGTTTCTTCAATAGATGTTCCTGCTGTTGTAACATCTTCTATGATAACTACCTTATCACCGTCTGAAACAGGACTTCCCAAAAGTATGCCCTTATCACCGTGATCTTTTATTTCCTTACGGTTTGAACAATATTTTATATCTTTATTGAACTTCTCGCTTATTGCTATTGTGGCTGCTACTGACAACGGTATGCCTTTGTAAGCGGGTCCGAAAAGTACATCAAAATCAAGTCCGAATGTATTATTTATAGCCTCTGCATAATACTGTCCGAGTCTGCGGAGCTGTGCACCTGTTCTGTAAAATCCCGTATTCACAAAGAAGGGTGTCTTTCTTCCGCTCTTTGTTACAAAGTCACCGAACTTAAGTACCTGACAGTCTACCATGAATTCGATAAATTCCTTTTTATACTGTTCCATTTATAAAAAAACCTCCATAATTCTTGATAATTACATCATACCACATTTTCAAAGCAAAGACAAGAATATTTTATCTAATTCTTCCCAATTTCTCTCTTTTTCATACGGAATATTTTCAAGCTGTTTTTCTATATCCGAAATGCTTTTTTCAATGTAATTATTGATATTATCCATTTTCTTTCCTGTGCCTATTTCGGGAGTCTGCATTTTCAGTTTCAGTAAAATATCAACATCATCTCTTATCCCGTCATCAAGATATTTTTCAACAAGTTCCGAAAAAAGCATAGGAGGCGGTGTTCCCTCTGCAAGTATCCATCTGCAGGCAAGTATCGGTCTCAATACATAAAAATATTTCTTTAATCTGACAGTCTCACCTTTCAAATATTCCCTGTAATTGCCCTTGGCCGTACTTAAATAGTGATATACACCCGACTTTTTTATAAAGTAGCGGTTGATGATTTCCGCAACTTTATGCCATTCATCCGTTGTTTTGTAAACTATCGGTGATCCGTTCCATTCAAACAATGTCGGATTTGATTTATACAATAATCTCAGTGTTTTCTGTATATCCCAGCCGTTTATATCCAATATATCATCAAGCTGCCATTCTATTACATCTGTTATCTTTTCGAGTTTCAAATAAAACTCTTTCGGACGCACATATATAAATCTGACATCATAATCACTGTCAGGTGACGCAAATCCCCACGCACGGCTGCCCGATTCAATACAATGCAATATTTTGATATTTTCTTTTTGTTCAATTTCTTTCAGTTTGTTTTGGATCACATAATGCAAATCAAGCATCTCCTTATAATAAATAATATACAACAGAATCCATTGTACTATCTCTTTTTACTCCAAAGTCTGAACTGTTTTTTGCCGGTTTCTCTATAAATGAAAAATTCTTTTCATCATCATACAGTATCAAACCTATATATTCCATATTTTTAATATAATCCTTTGCTTCCCGCATATATACAACAGGAGCTGCAAACCAATAATAATCCATATATTCGGGATATGCCCTGAATTTGGGCTTTTTCAGAAAATCCTCCTGTTCACAGATTATCTTTACGGAATGTAAATTAAACAGATTGGCTTTTTGTGACTGAGTTGTGTAATTTTCAACTATAACATAATCAGTTTCTATTCTGCCTTTTATTATCGAAAATTCCGTTAGCAAACGATATTTCCTTATTTCATTGTGCTTATATAAACTGAACATCCATTTTTCATTGCACAGTGATGACAATATATCAATATTTGTTGCACTCTTTGCGGAATATCCCGCATAGGACAACTCTGTAAATGTATCCTTGTCATATCCGTTAGTCCTCTGAACAGGCACTCCTTTTTGGGCTCTCTCCTTTTTTTCGGATTCCCATAATGTTTTCAGATTTCTTCGGGTTATATCTCCGTTCATACTCCTGTCTATCATTTTATGGGCTTCCGAAAGATTACCTGCGGTTATCTTTTCTATCATCACGATAACCTCAGGATCCATATTTGTCTGCTCTATCGGAACATATGGTTTATTCTGATATTTACGGTCATCTACATAACTATCATAAAACTTTCCGGCTTTTTTCTTCTTCCAAAGCAATGACACTGTTACATTTGTACGGGCTGCAAAATCTGTAAGCCATGCCGTATAACTTTTGTATGACACACTGTAAAGCTGTTCCTCTTCAACTATATCCAACAGTTTATATACTTCTATCCATGATTTATCTTTCTTCTTTACTATCGGTGCCAGCTTCTGCTCTATAACTTCCAATTCATGTTGCTTTTTATAATCACTTAAACTCACAAAAATTTACTCCTTAAAAATAATTACGGTTTGCACTTTCCGCAAGGTTCATAACCTTTTTCTATTACTTCTTCTCTTGTTCCTTTGAAAACTTCCTTATTCTTATCACTTATAGTCTTTGCTACCGAGCAGCTTTCCAAATGAAATTTATTATTATTTGTATTGAGTATATATGTAACAAGTTCCTTTGACGACTCCTTTACAGTCCCCGAAAGCCAGCTTTCACCTGTTGCATAGTCTATTTCTATACCAGGCTGATTATTGTATGCATATATATTAAAGTTGATCCCTGCTCCATTATCTTCAACAGAATATCCCTCCATTTCAACACCCCTTGCTACAAGGTTATCTTCATCAAATATAGGTGTAACTCTGTAAAGTACATGATTATTTGTTTCCTTTACATAGTCCGCTACCATATTTTCAAATGGCAACATTCCCTCTATATTCAAATATCTTGTACCTGTTATCAAATTACTCTTATTTGCATTTTCAGCGGTAAGCTGCCATCCTATCAAGTGACATCTATTATAGAGATACTTGCCGTCTACATTGTCATATTTTACAGTCTGCCATCCTGATGGCTTGACATTGCTTATACTTCCTCTTTTATCAGTCGGCATCGTATCCTTTGCAACACAGGCATACGCTATCGTACATCTTCCAAGGCTATCCAACTCACCGTAATGCTCAAATGATTTCGTTGTATAGTCGCTCTCCGTGAAATACGGCACATTATTGTTTATCTCGACAAATGCCTCATCCACAAAATCAGGTATATTATCAACGGTGTAACCCCCGTTTGCATTTGAAACAGCAGTGCCTGTTTTACTGCTGTCACCATTTAGGTTTACGCTTATCTCACAGCCCCCGAAAATCATGCATACACAGAGTATCATGCAGAGAATAATTTTAATTTTTTTCATTTTGAATACACCTCTCTTGTTATTTTCTCATGTGAATTTCCCTGAAATTCCGTTTCTTCAACGAAATTGTATTCAGACAAATCAACTTTGAATTTCAAGCTTGACGGATAATGTCTGTTCCAAAGATAAAGTATAACTTTATTTATCTTATCTGTATACGATTCAAGGTCGATATTCTCAACAAAGCATACATCTTTATCTGTGGCATTCTCAAGGAAATTTTCATCAATTTCTATTCTATCCTTGTAATCCTCAAAAAGCTCCTCTGAAAAGTCATTTATATGAACAGTTTCAGCGATATTCATTAAGTCATTTATCACAAATTGGTCACGGCTTTGCCTGCGGTTGTTGAAAAGCATACCCATTCTGTCATCCACACATACTGCAACTATCATTTTATCATTCCTCCGATAATTAATATACTGTAATTATATCATATATTTTTGGATAAATATAGTATTTTTTTTTATAAAATATTGACATATGAGAAAAAAAAATTTATAATTTACTTGTCTGTTATTATATTTTTTAGAAAAAAGGAGATTAATAAAAATGGTAAAAATAGGAATTTTAGGTTATGGAAATATCGGAAAAGGTACAGAAATCGCTGTTTCAGCTACCGATGACATGGAATTAGTTGCAGTTTTCACAAGAAGAAATCCCGAAACTGTTACAATTCTTACTCCCGATGTTCCTGTGGTAAGCGTTAACGATATAGAAAATTGGAAAGATAAAATTGATGTTCTCGTTTTATGCGGTGGCAGTGCAACAGACCTGCCCGTGCAAACACCAGAATATGCAAAATATTTCAATGTTATTGACAGTTTTGACACTCATGCAAAGATACCTCAGCATTTTGCCAATGTTGATAAGGCAGCTAAAGAATCCGGTCATATAGGTATGATATCTGTAGGCTGGGATCCGGGTCTTTTCTCACTCAACAGAGTATATGCAAATGCTATTCTCCCTGACGGTAAAGATTATACTTTCTGGGGCAAAGGCGTTAGTCAGGGACATTCCGATGCTGTTCGTCGTATTAAAGGTGTTAAAAATGCAAAACAGTACACTATCCCAGTTGAATCAGCTCTTGAAGCTGTAAGAAGTGGAAATAATCCTGAACTTTCTACAAGGGATAAACATATAAGAGAATGTTTTGTAGTTCTCGAAGACGGTGCAGATGCTCAGCAGGTCGAAAAAGATATTAAGGAAATGCCTAATTACTTTGCCGATTACAATACAATAGTCCACTTTATAGACGAAGAAGAATTTGCTGCAAATCATAGTGGCATGGCTCACGGTGGTTTTGTATTCCGTTCAGGCAGAACAGGCTTAAATAAAGAAAACAAACATATTATAGAATATAGTATCAAGCTCGATTCAAACCCTGAATTTACCACAAGTGTTATAATTGCTTACGCAAGAGCTATAAAACGTATGTATGATGAGGGTCATAAAGGCTGCAAGACTGTATTTGATATTCCTCCGGCATATCTTTGCACACAATCGTCTGATGAACTTCTCGCAAAATTCCTTTAATTAATAAATAATCTCCTTACGGCACGCTATTCAAATATTTGCCGTAAGGAGATTATTTTTACTTATCTTTTTTATCCAAATCGAAAACAAATTCGTGCAACGTTTTTATTTCTTCATCCATATTGCTTATAACTAATACCTGTGCCCCATCTATTACTTCATTCGTATAATTAAATGACTGCGGTATTCTAAATGTCATTCTTTCATATCTCAAATAATTTATTATGCCAAAACTTAATTTCAACGCATTGCCAAGGTTCATGTTCGTTTTTATCATTGGAGCTACTTGATATATAGTTTTTACAAGATCTATCGAATTTGATTTCTGAAGCTTAGACATTACCGTATCTATAACATCACGCTGTCTTGATGTTCTCATAAAGTCATCGCCATCAAAACCTTTTTTTTCATCTCCTCGATTTCTTGCGTGCCATAATGTCTGCCTGCCGTTCAGATGAACCATCGCGACATTTTTATCATCTTTTTCATAAAAAATATAGTCATCTTTTTTCAGTTCATTTTCATCATCTACTTGCTTATTCTTATAACTCTGCCAATTGATGTATTCTATCTCAATCTCTGAAAGCTCCATATCTATACCTCCGATACCATCTATTATAGATTCAAAACTTTCAAAATCTACTGTTATATAGCTGTCTATTTTTATATGAAAATTATATTCTATCGTTTCGACTGCAAGTTTGGCTCCGCCTATTGCAAATGCTGCATTCAATCTTTCTTCATCATATCCGACAATAGGCAAATAAAGATCTCTCAAAAATGAAGTCTGCTTTATTATTTTATGTTTTTTATCTATAGAGACCAATATCATCGAATCAGAACGTCCGTTTTCATCCTTCGGATGATTATCTGTACCGAATATCAATATATTTTGAACATCGGAGTCGCTTTTCAATTCTCCTACCATGTTAATTATCATTTCTTCATTTGGATTTTCTCTTGTATAATCTATTCTCGATATTAAAAAGATAATGCTTCCGAATGAAACAAATATAACTATTATGATAAACCAAATCAAAAGTTTCAAAAAGCCACGTTTCTTTTTCTTGTCATCAACTTCAATAGGTATAAATTTCGGTTTCTGTTCGGGCGGTTTTGGAGATTCTGAAGACTTTTTATGCGGTTTCTTATTTTCAGGCGGTATCGGATTGGGATTTTTTTTATTTACAGGATGTGATTTAAAAAACACTTCCTGAAAATTATATCCGTCTCCATAATCTTTTTTATTTCCCATATGATTTTCCTCCTTTTTATATTATTTTCAATAATTCATTTATTCCTATTTTTAATATTTCAGTCTTTTGTGGAGAATAATATGATAAAATATATACTCCTTGATCTTCCGTGTAAATATCCGACATTTCCGGCACCCTTTCATCTATTTCGGAAAAATCAAGTAGCAAACCACTACCATCTAATTTTGAATAGCATTCTTTTTTAGTCCATAATTTTGTAAATTCCCTATCCGGAAATTTACTTCTATTTATTTTATCAATTTCTTCGACCGTACAGCATCTTCTTAATACCCCTCTGTGTACTTTTCTTATATCCATTACATCTATCGCTGTATCATTTTCCGATATTATACACACTGCTGTATTTTTACAATGACTTAAATTAAAATATATTCCTTCAATATCTTTTAAATATGGTTTTCCCCTTTTTCTGTACTCAAACTTAGGTTTATTTTTTAAACTGTACTCTTTCATCAAACCGTATCTTAAAAGCAAATATACTGCACAACTGTTTATCCTGTCACTCAGCAAAGAATATTTCTCCATATCTTTATGTCTTTGAACACTCAATTTATCTATTGCCTTTTCAAGAAAACTTTCGTTCAAATCACATACATTTTCAAGTATATATATCATATCATATCTCCCAAAAAATCGAAGTACAGCTCCAAAAACTGTACTCCGATTCTTTTAACAAAGTTTTTTCATCTTTTCCTCTGTCTTCTGGATAAGATTATATAAAGAAGTTGATAGTTCTCCATAATATCTTGAAATTATATCCGGTGACAGTGATGGTGCAAATTTTACTTCCGAATTCTTCCCTGATGACAAATTTCTTGAATTTGATTCGTTTATGCTTTGAAGTGCCGTTGACAATCCTGAATACAATTCCGGAATTATCGAAAACATTGCCTGCGGATTTTTCGGATTGGCTGAATATAATATCCTTATGATCTTGTATATACTGACCATCAGATATGATGATACTTCAGTATTAAGCCCTTTGCTTTCCGTCTGTTCCAAAAGACCATACACCACTTCCAAGGAATCAACTATCATTTTTTTATTAGATTCAAGTATTGCACTATTTTTTATATTTATCTTTCCAGCGTTCTCGTTCAAAGAATCGTATCCTGCATTTGAACTGTTTCTTTCAGATGTTCTGCCTAATATATAGTCACATGACACATTATAATAATCTGCCATTTTCACTACAAAATCAAGCCCGCATTCTCTAATACCTTTTTCATAATGCGAAAGCAAAGCCTGTGAAACTTCAAGCTCCAATGCT
Source organism: uncultured Ruminococcus sp. (assembly GCA_902785555.1). GTDB lineage: Bacteria > Bacillota > Clostridia > Oscillospirales > Acutalibacteraceae > UBA1213. The sequence goes on along the minus strand of CACZZB010000016.1, from coordinate 6,290 downwards.
ACCTGTTTTTGACTCAAGCCTCTCTCTTTTCTGAGTAACGTGATTATTCTCGGAAAATCACTCATATACTTTCAAAACCCCTTGACATTATACCAACAAAATTATATATTTAATTTATATGGAATTATATTCAATAAACCAAATATAAACAGTAGGTAAATTATATAACATTTTAAACTGTTTGTAAAGTTTTTTTTAAAATTTTTTATATTAAAAAGGAGATTTATCCATATGCAGTCTTATGTAATTTATATTATCCGTCATGGTTCTATCGATGAAACACTAAAGGGCAGATACATAGGTTCTACCGATGTTCATCTTTCACAAAAAGGCAAAATTTCCCTTGAAAACATCAAAAAAAATCATGGTTATCCACATACGCAAATAGTTTTTTCAAGTCCGCTGACAAGATGTACGGAAACCTGTTCTATAATTTATCCTGATGATGAAATAAAAACAGTTGGTGATTTGAGCGAATGTAATTTCGGTGATTGGGAAGGAAAAAGTGCTATTGAACTTGCAGGCGATCCGGCTTTTTCTTCATGGCTTCAAAATTCCGATCAGTTCCCTCCGCCCCACGGTGAATCGGGAAAACAATTTGCTTTGCGTATATGCAAGGCTTTTGAACATATCGTCCAAGAAATTATTTCATCCAATATTACAGCTTCATCTATTATCACTCATGGCGGTATCATTATGACATTGCTTTCCGTCTACGGCATCCCACACGCTCAGAGTCATCAATGGCGTATGGATAATGGCTATGGTTTTGCTATCCGTGTCACTCCTTCATTATGGTTTCGTGACAAGATAGTCGAAGTTTTTGATACTGTCCCTTTTGCTCCCAAACCCAAAAATCCTTCACACAGCGACATGGAATTTTTTGAGTAATATTCACTTGTATACATTCAAAAGATACTCTGCTACTCCGTCTTCATAACTTTTTCCTATTATAATATCCGCATAATTCTTTACTTCTTCAACACAATCTTCTACTGCTATCCCTACATCAGATACCTTCAGCATATCTATATCATTCAGATTATCTCCAAATGCCACAACTTTATCAGCTTTCAGCATATTCTTTAATTTAAGCACTCCTGCAGCCTTTGTGGCATCTGCACTGAATACCTCGAGAAAATACAAATCAGAATAATTATCGCTGTATAATGTTGGTTTTGCCTTCGGAAGTTTCTTTATCTCCTCATATATCGGCTTCAATCTCTCATATTCATCTACCATCGTAAAATATATTATTCTGTCATTTTCATTTGCTTTGATACTTTCAACTTGCCTGAAGCTTTTATAATCCTGATCCTTTCTTGCATTGAAGAAATTTCTTTCAACTTCATTCTGCAATTTTTCAAATTCAACATTTATACCGCAGTCTTCATCAAACTTATATACGAATGACATCCTGTCAAATAATTTTAATATATTTATTATCCTATCGGCTGTTCCCGTATCCATCGGCGTACAGTCGATATATTTTTTATTTATGAAATCATACATCAAGACCCCATTAAGCTGTATACATGGAATATTGATATCTAAATTTCTCAATATACTTACACTTGACTGACTCCTTGCCGTTGCCACTGAAAACAACATACCTTTTTTTATCAATCCGCTGATAATTTCCGCTGAATATTTGCTCAATCTCGCATTTTTATCCAAAAGAGTTCCGTCAAGATCAGATATATACAATATTTTCATCATTCCACACCTTTATAGTAATATTCTATCTCCGCAAATTCCAATTTAACACTGTCTTTAAATTTCTCCGTTGAAAAAATCCCTTTCTTCTCCGAGCCGTCACTCATATATATTACTCCATACCCATTTGGCTTTCCCATAGAAAAATTACCCGTATATCTATGATCTGAATAAAGTACTGTTCCTTTGCCGTCAGGAATACTATCCTTTAATTTTCCTGTATAGATTCCTTTAGCTTCATCAACCGATAGTTCCATATCTATCGCTATTTCAGGCAACACCCTGTATTTCTCGTATTCTGTATCTTTCAATTCTTCGCATGACGGTATATCATCAAGTTTTTTCAATATCACTTTCATTGGCTTCTCGCCTGCATCGTTTTTGAATATACCCTCAAAACTCTTTTCAAACGAATTACCGAATTCACAGCCCATTCCGTTTTTCATTCCGTCACTCATGCTTCCATAATATGCAAGCGTTCCATCTGAAAAATATTCTCTCATGTATACAAGAACATCATCTTCATAAACCGATTCTCTTATTACCATGTTTTCTGACAATTCATTTATTCTGCCGTTTTTCATACCATTTCTGAACATTCCAAGATATTTCAAACTGCCGTTTTCAAACAGCATACCTGCACCGTCGTACAAGCCGTTTTTCCACATTCCTCTATAATGTATTTTATTTTCTTCGATTTCTACTCCGTATCCGTTTCTTATTCCTTCTATAAAATATCCTTTATACACTTCACATCCGTTGCAAAACTGTTTTCCCTGGCCATGATAAAGAGAATTCACAAATTCTCCTTCATATATTTTTTCACTGTCTTTATATTCTGTACCCTTGCCATTTCTGTGCATATCAAGCCATTCTCCGATATATACAATCCGACCGTCCGAATTATATTCCCTGAATATACCATTGGGCTCTCCGTCAGTAAACTCTCCCTCTGCATAACCTCCTTTATCTAAAAAAAGTTTTCCTGTTCCATTATACATTCCATCAACAAAATTACCTGCGTATATTATCTTACCATGACTGTCTGTTAAAATGCCGCTGCCCGATGCCTGACCAAGTTTGAATTGTCCATCGAAAGTTCCACCGTCTTCAAGATAAAGAGTTCCTGACCCGTCATATAAATTATCAACCCATTCACCTTTATATCTCAAATCTCCGTCAGGATTATACGATATTCCCGAACCATTTCTCTTATTATTCCTGTATTCACCTGTATACAGCAATGTTCCATTACTGTCAAACTCAGTTCCGCTGAATAAAAACTGTCCATCTTTATATTTTCCCACAAAATAGTTACCGGTGATATCACTATATGTCATTCCTATTCCCTGTTTTATGCCATTATTCATATTTCCGCAATAAAGCAGTTTTCCTTTGATGTCAAATAAAGTCCCTATATTCACCTGTTCATCATTGTGCCATTCACCGACAAAAATACTTTCATTATCCTGTGAGAACAGCACTCCAAAACCATTCTTTTTATTTTCTTTCCAATTTCCTGTATAGCACAATTTCCCCGATTTATAATAATAAGCTCCCACACCGTCTTTCATACCGTCAATATACTGACCTTCATATGCCGTTTCACCGCTTTTGGTAATAGTCCTGCCCTTACCGTTTCTCTTATTATCGGATATATCTCCGAAATAAACATATCTCTTTCCATCAGAATCTATTATCTGTTTATCAACCGTTTCATAAGGACATTCTCCGACAAACTTGCATTTTCTTTCGCAAGGTGCACTGTCGCTGCAAGACTCAAACTTCATATCTTCTATATCACTTTCTTCTATAATTGCAACTTCTTTTGTCATCTCCTTTTCAACAGATTCCTCCACGATATCATTTTCGATTTTCCTTTCATCTTCAACAGGTACATATTCTTCAGCTTTTTCTCCATCTTCAATAATTATTTCATTTACTTCTTCAACTGTATTTTCTGTGGAGATATCAGCATATACTTCAGTATTGATATACATTTCATCTGATGACACGGATAAGTTCTTAAGTATCTCTTTTCTTCTGTTGCATTCCTCATAAGTACAAAAATATAATTTCCCGAAATTCGTTGAACACAATATTTTAGGTTCTCCTGCTACTATATTCAGTTTATCCATCATCATATCTTCAATAAGCATATCAAAAGCATACAGTTTTTGTACATCCTCCGAAGATTTTAATATCAAAACAGGTTTATTACCATCCTTTGAAGGATATATCTCATAATTTTTACTATCATTTTCATAAGATAAAAACTGTGTTTTCTTCCAATTATGCCTGCTGTCAAAAAAAGACTTTTTTACGGCTCTGTGCTTTTCGTCAAGTGTCTCTACAAAATATCCTCCTGCTATGTCAAACACTCTTTCAAGCTGCTGACCGTTTGGTTTCAGCTTCCTGTAACGCAAACTCACCCCATATTCCATAACATAACTGTAATTATATAAACCATCTTCCGCTTTTATATTACCTCGTCCTTTTTGCTTGGAACCTGTTGAAAAAAAACGTTTTCTCACCGCACAAAGTATATCGTTCTTATCCAATATTTCTCTTTCAGTATCATAAACTCCATAATATATAATATTTTTATTTATATCAGCCGTCATTTTCATATTCCTCCAGCACTTTTACTATATACAAAAATAATACAATAATTTACACTTTTTTTCAAGAGCTACAAAAATATAACATTTTTTTCTTTTATATTTCTTTGTTATATGTTATAATATATTTGATTAAAAATATTAAGGAGGCTTAAAAATGTATTTTATTCTTGATGAAGCTTTGAATATCGACAACAATGTAGAAAAAAATCTATCTATCGCTCAGAAATGGCTTGAAGGTGTATACAACTGGTTTATCAGTGCTTTTCCTAAACTTATCGCGGGACTGATAATTTTTATCATCGGTTGGTGGCTTACGAAAATTATCTGCAAAATAGTTGTCAGAGCAATGTCAAGGGCTAAAGTCGATAAAACTGTAATATCCTTTTTAAACTCAACAACAAATGCTATTCTTAAAGTCCTTGTTATATTATGTGTACTCTCTACAATAGGTTTTGACATCACTACACTTATCGCTACTGTCAGTGCAGCAACTTTTTCTATCGGTCTTGCCCTTAAAGACAGCCTTACAAATGTCGCAAGCGGTACTCTTATCATCATCAACAAAAAATTAAAAGTTGGTGATTATATCGAAACCGAAGGGCTTAAAGGTAACATCGTCAAGATAGACATGATGTATACTACTCTTTGCACATACGACAACAAGGAAATTCTTATCCCTAATTCCCGTCTTACTTCAAATAATATCACAAATTATTTTGTCCGTGAAGAAAGACGTGTCGACCTTATCATCCCTATATCATACTCCGAAGATATAGAAAAAGCCCGTAATATAATTATGAACCTTATCAACAACTATGAACCCATACTCAAGGAAAAATACAATCGTGTTGCTGTTGAAAAGCTTAATGAAAGCAGTGTCGATTTGAGTGTATGGGTTTGGTGTACATCTCAGGATTATTGGAAAGTTTTTTACTCCATACAGGAAAACATCAAAACCGCACTTGAACAGAATGGTATCTCTATCCCGTTCAATCAGCTTGATGTTCACCTTATACCAAACGAATCAAATAACAAAGGAGATTATTAAAAAATGATTTTAGCTATTGATGTAGGAAACACAAATATCGTATTTGGAGGTATCTTTGACGGAAAAACAGCTTTTATTTCCCGTATAGGTACGGATAAAAATAAAACTGCCGATGAATATGCAGTTCAGATAAAAATACTCATTGAATTGAATCACCTATCTTTAAACGATTTTGAGGGAGGAATAATTTCTTCGGTTGTACCACAGCTTAATGATATTCTAAAACTCGCTGTCAAAAAAGTAATATCTCATACTCCCCTTATAGTCGGACCGGGTATAAAAACAGGTCTTAATATAAAAATCGACAATCCTGCACAACTCGGCAGCGACCTCGTTGTTGGTGCTGTAGCAGCTATCGCACTTTACCCCAAACCTCTCATGGTCATAGACATGGGTACTGCTACAACTATATGTGTCGTTGACAAAGACTCTTGTTATCGTGGCGGTGTCATTATCCCCGGTGTAAAGGTATCTATGGAATCTCTCACAAAAAATGCCGCTCAACTTCAAGGTATCGGACTTGAACCTCCTAAAAAAGCTATCGGTACAAACACTATCGACTGTATGCGTTCAGGCATAGTTCTTGGAAATGCCGCTATGATAGATGGCTTACTTGACAGAATGGCTCTCGAAATCGACGGAACTCCTACTATTATTGCTACGGGAGGTATCTCACCTGTTATTATTCCGCTTTGCAAACACGATATTATCCTTAATGATGAGCTTTTGCTCTATGGTCTTGAAATCATTTACAACAAAAATAAATAATCACTACTTTATAAAACATTAACCGGGCGATCCTTTGATATAATCCCCATAGAGTAGACACTTGAAAAAACAAAAAGTTTTCAAGTCTACTTTATGGGGGTTAATCTATGTCAAGAAAGAGGAAGAAAAAATAT
>CACZZB010000015.1 GCA_902785555.1 uncultured Ruminococcus sp. | reverse complement strand
CTTTGCTTATAAACAAACTGTTTTATTCTCAGCAACCTTTGGCTTGTATCAAACATCTTGTTTTTTGATTTATATTTTTACTGGCACAAGAGGTTAATTAAAATGTTTCACGTGAAACATTTATTTTTTGATAACATCAATTCCCATGTAAGGACGGAGCACTTCCGGAACTGTTACAGAGCCGTCTTCATTCTGATACTGCTCAACAATAGCGGGAATAACACGGCTTGTTGCAAGACCTGATGCATTGAGAGTATGAGCAAAGTGCATTTTCTTGTCCTCTCCTCTATAACGTACATTTCCTCTGCGTGCCTGATAATCACGTGCATTAGATGCGGAGCTTACTTCCTTGTATATTTCCATACTTGGAATCCATACTTCTATATCATAGGTTCTTGCCATTGAGAAAGAACAGTCACCTGCTGCAAGCTTGCTCAAACGATAGTGAAGTCCCAATTCCTGCACAAGTCTCTCAGCCTTTTCAACAAGCTCTTTAAATGCTATGTCCGACTTATCATCTTCTGTGTACTGAACCATTTCCACTTTGTTGAACTGATGACCTCTTATCATACCTCTTTCTTCGGAACGATAGCTTCCGGCTTCACGGCGGTAACATGGTGTATAAGCAATATATTTTTTAGGAAGTTCTTCTATTGGAATTATTTCATCTCTGTGGAGATTAACAAGAGCTGTTTCGGCAGTAGGAAGCATAAATTTCTCGTCATTGCTGGTCGGATTCTGTATCCAGTAAACTTCATCCCTGAATTTCGGGAACTGACCTGCAACATAACCACACTGATAACCGAGCATATGAGGAGGAAGAATGAATTCAAATCCGTCATTTATATGTTCGTTAATGAAGAAGTTGAGCAAAGCCCATTCAAGTCTTGAACCCCAACCTCTGTAAAGCCAGCTGCCTGCACCTGCTATCTTTGCACCTCTTTGATAATCTATCATGCCAAGACTTTCACAAAGTTCAACATGGTTTTTCATCGGAAAAGAAAACTGAGGTTTTTCACCGAAATATCTTACAGGCTCATTCTGTTCTTTACCACCTGCAGCTACGTCGTCATCAGGCAAATTCGGCAGTGACAAAAGTAAATCTGTCTGTTTCTGGTCAAGCTCTTTTATTACAGATTCACCATCATCAATCAAAGCACCTATTTCCTTCATTTTAGCCATTATCTCAGAGATATCTCCACCTGCTTTTTTGATTTGAGGTATCTGCTTGCTTGCAGCATTTTTCTCAGCCTTCATAGCTTCGATTTTACCCATCTGCTCACGTTTCTGCGAATCGACTGCTATGACCTCATCTACTACATTATCAAGATTCATTTCTCTTTTTTTGATTCTGTTCTTGACTTCATCGGGCTTTTCTCTTAAGTATCTGATATCAATCATTTTTATTTAACTCCTTTTTATTAATTAAAAATTCTGCGGAAATAATTATACCACATATTATAAAAATATTCCACTAATTTCCTGCAAAAAGTCTTGCAATTTCTGCAAGGTCATCTTCATCATAAAATTCTATCTGCAAAATTCCTGCCTTTTCGCCTTTGGCGATAACCTTTACTTTTCTTTTTAAATATTCTTTGAGTGCAAGCTCCACTTCACCATAAAATGTATTTTCATGTGATATTTCCAAATCTCTCTTTTCAGGCTTTTGTGAATTCCTTACAAGTTTTTCGACATCTCTTACAGTTAAGTCTTTTGGTTTTACAGACCTTGCGACCATTAACTGCTCAGCCTTATCTGAAAATCCGAGCAAAGCTCTTGCATGACCCGCCGATATCTCGCCGGATTTGAGCATATCAATAATTTCTCGGGGCAATGATAAAATTCTCAAAGCATTTGCAATAACAGGTCTGCTTTTCCCCACAGATTTTGAAATTTCCTCCTGTGTAAGTCCATATTCGTCGATTAGAACTTTATAGCCCATAGCTTCTTCAACAGGATTCAGATTTTCTCTCTGTAAGTTTTCAATCATAGATATCTGCATCATCTGTGAATCTGTCATTTCTCTTATAATAACAGGTACTTCAAACAATCCTGCCATACGGCTTGCACGCCAACGTCTTTCACCTGCCACAAGCTGATAACCGCCTTCAGGCATGGGTCTTACAAGCAAAGGCTGCAACACACCGTGTGCAGCTATGGAATCTGCAAGCTCTCTCAAGCTTTCTTCATCAAAATCACGCCTTGGCTGTGAACGATTAGGCTCTATTTCGGATATAGCCAAAATTGTACTTCCTGTACTTTCATTATCATTTTCCAAAAAAATCGCACTCAAACCTTTTCCGAGACCGCCTTTCTTAACTGCCATTTCTTCACCTCATTATTTAATATTTTTTATAATAATTATGAATTTTGACTTACTTGTTATTTTCGGTAATTTCTTTAGCAAGTTGCATATAAGACAATGAACCTTTACAGGATTTATCGAAATACATTACAGGCATACCGAAACTCGGAGCTTCTGAAAGTCTTACACCTCTGGGAATGACTGCCGAAAAAACTTTTTTCGGAAAGAATTTTTTAACCTCTTGTACTACCTGCTGAGTTAAATTGAGCCTTCCGTCATACATTGTAAGAAGTACACCTTCTATTTCAAGATAGGGATTATATTTTCTTTTTATAAGTCTTACAGTTGCAATAAGCTGTGATAAGCCCTCAAGAGCATAATATTCAGGCTGTATAGGAACTAAGATGGTATCAGATGCACAAAGGGCATTGGTAGTAATAAGTCCCAAAGAAGGCGGACAATCTATAAATATATAATCATAATCAGATTTAATAGCTGCAATAGCATTTTTAAGTTTGGATTCCCTGTGTTCGGAATCAGCCAATTCAAGTTCAGCAGCTGCAAGGTCTATGCTCGATGGGATCATATCAAGATTATCAAACTTTGTATGTATAACAGCATCAGCTGCCTGAATATCATCTATCATAATACTGTAAGCCGAATAGTTAACAGTACGCTTATCTACACCGACACCACTTGTGGCATTGCCCTGAGGATCAGTATCTATTAAAAGAACTTTATAGCCAAGCTTAGCTATTCCTGCAGCCGTATTTACAGCTGTAGTAGTTTTTCCGACGCCGCCTTTTTGATTGGTAACAGCAATAATTTTCCCCATAAATTTTTTCTCCTCTCACAAACAAAACATAACTGCAAGATTCATTATACCACTCAAATAAATTAATATCAACATAAAAATTGTTTCACGTGAAACAATTTTCAGAGAAGCTCTTCTTCAATTTAACGTGTACGGATTTCCTCACCTCTATAGACGGCAGGATGTAAAATATTTTCGTAACTTCATTTTACTACCGTGCGTGGATTGAACAAAAAATATTTTAATACAAAACAATAAGCGACAAAAGGCGTAAAAATTTGGTGATATAATGTTCAGTAATGAAAGGAGTAGTAAGATATGCTGTTTAACAATCCGATCAACAGAAAAGTGCTTGAAATTCCTCTTGTACAGATAAAACCAAGAAAAAATCCGATAAGAAGAATATATAGTCGTGATAAGCTTATGGAGCTTGCCGAAAGCATAGAAAAAAACGGCATACTTCAGCCACTGACAGTAAGAAAAATAAGCAATATGGAATTTGAATTGATATCCGGTGAAAGAAGATTGAGAGCTGCGGCAATGTGTGGATGTGTGACGGTGCCATGTATGATTGTATCATGCACAGATGAACAGGCAAGTGTTTTTTCACTGACAGAAAATCTTCAGAGAAGTGATCTTAATTTTTTTGAAGAAGCCGAGATAATAAATAATATTATATCTCACTCAAATATCAGTAAGCAGGATCTTGCACTGCAAATCGGTCAAAGATCATCATTTATTTCAGGCAAGCTTGAAATGCTTGATTTGGGATACGAAGAAAGAAACATTATTTTAAAGTCGCACCTTACCGAACGTCATGCAAAGGCAATATTGAAAATTTCCGATAAAGCTGAACGAAGGATAGTATTAAGTGAAATAGTAGAAAACAACATGAATGTTTCGCAGTCGGAAGAATATATTAACGAAATACTAAAAAAGAGCAAGTTCCGGCGTCAGCAAAGTCAACGTCAGAAAGCTGTAATAAAAGACATAAGAATATTTGAAAATACAATTAATCATGCTGTTGATACCATGAGAGATTCGGGGATACCGGCCATAAAAATACAGACAGAGAATGAAGACTTTATAGAATATGTCGTAAAGATACCAAAATTAACAAATGGTCACGACGACGGACTTACTGCTTGAATATCAAAGCATTATCATCTGAAAAATTTTATACTTGAAAGCCGTCAGATAATTTTTTGATCTGACGGCTTTTTGACGGATAAAAAATGTTTCACGTGAAACATTTTTCAAAGTGGATTTTTAGATATCTTTGTTCCACGACGTGGATACTTTGAGGAAGTTGAAGAAATTTTAGAGATGGTTATAATAGTACGGATACTTTCATCCGGAAGATTGAATGTATAAATACTATCTGATTTTCCGCCTAATAACTTAATAGCATTCTGAGCAAGTTCAAGTTCGTTTTGACCATCTGAACCTTTCATTGATATAAACATACCGCCATTTTTTATATATGGAATACAGTATTCACAGAGTGACGGTAAATTTGCAACTGCTCTTGAAACAGCATAATCAAACTTTTCTCTGTATTCAGGATTTTGACTTAACTCCTCAGCACGAGCATGGATAATATCCGCTTTTAAATTAATAGCCTTACAGACTTCCTCCAAAAAAATCAATCGTTTATTGAGACTGTCAAGGAGTGTAAGTTTGATATCAGGACGCATAATTTTAAGAGGTATTCCCGGAAATCCTGCACCTGTGCCAATATCGATCAAATCGGGATTTTGTTTAAGATTAATATATTTAAGTACAGAAATACTGTCAATGAAGTGTTTTACAGCAATTTCATTTTCTGCAGTAATTGCTGTCAAGTTCATTTTTTTATTCCATTCAATGAGCATTCCTGCATATATTTCAAATGCAGATTTTTGTTTATCGTTGATAGCAATATTATTTTCCCCGCACCATTTTTCAAGAATTTGTATCAGCATTTTTTATCTCCTTGTTTTTGAGTGAGGCAAGATATATTATAAGTACGGATATATCAGCGGGACTTACTCCCGAAATACGGCTTGCCTGACCTATATTTTCGGGACGGACTTTATTAAGTTTTTCCCTCGCTTCAAGACGGAGACCGTCTATATCCGAATAGTTGATATCATTGGGTAAAAGCTTCTTTTCAAGTTTTCGTACTTGTTCTATTATAAGAAGCTGTCTTTTTATATATCCCTCATATTTTATTTCAATTTCAATCTGCTCAAAAATATTGGCATTGAGCTGAGGACGAGTCGTATCAATTTCTGTAAGAAGCTCGTAAGACAGTTCAGGGCGTTTCAAAAGATCAACAAGTCTTATTCCTGTATTAACTTGGGAAGTATTATGTTTACTAAGTATCTCGTTAAGTTTTTCGGAAGGTGAAATAACTGTTTTGCGAATTCTTTCGAGTTCCTGTTTTATAAGTTGCTGTTTAGTCGTGAATTTTTCCCATCTTTCATCTGTAACAAGTCCGACTTCACGTCCAATGGGAGTCATTCTTGTATCGGCATTGTCCTGACGGAGAATAAGACGATATTCACTTCTTGAAGTCATAATTCTGTATGGATCATTGCAGCCTTTTGTAACAAGATCATCAATAAGTGTTCCTATATATGAACCTGCTCTGTCCAGTATCATAGGTGACTTGTTGCGTATTTTAAGAGCCGCATTTATACCGGCAACCAATCCCTGTGCAGCAGCTTCTTCATAACCTGAACTGCCGTTGAATTGTCCCGCACCGTACAAACCCGGAAAATCTCTGAATTCCAAGGTCTGATTCATCTGAATAGGGTCAGCACAATAATATTCTATTGCATAAGCCGGACGCATTACTATACAATGCTCCAAGCCTTTGATAGAGTGATAGAAATTTATCTGTACATCCTCAGGAAGAGAAGATGACATTCCCTGCAAATACATTTCCTCGGTATCCATTCCGCACGGTTCGATAAATAACTGATGTCTCTGCTTGTCAGAGAAACGAACTATTTTATCTTCGAGACTCGGACAGTAACGTGGACCAATACCCTCAATTTTACCGCTGTACATAGGTGAACGGTGAATATTATCCAGAATAATTTTTTTGGTTTTTTCATTAGTCCAACTGATATAGCATTTGACTTTATTTTCCTTCGGATTTTCAGTATCATAAGAGAACGGAACAACAGGTTCATCACCACACTGTTCTTCAAGATCTGAGAAATCAATACTTGATTTGAGAACACGTGCCGGAGTACCTGTTTTAAACCTTCTTATTGACATACCTAATTTTTGTAGAGCATCAGGAAGATATTTTGACGGGAACATACCATCGGGACCGCTTTCATAAGAAACATCACCTACATAAATTTTACCGCCTAAATAAGTACCCGTTGCAAGAATAACAGCTTTTGCGATATATTGAGCTTCAAGACGGGTAGTCATTATCCAGCGACCATCATCCATTTTTTCAATGTCAGTGATCTCAGCCTGACGAAGTTCAAGATTTTCCTGCAATTCAAGAGTATGTTTCATACGGGTACTGTAAGCACGTCTGTCAATCTGAGCTCTGAGAGAATGAACAGCCGGACCTTTGCCTCTGTTGAGCATACGTATCTGAAGAAAACATTCGTCAGCTGCCTTTCCCATTTCACCTCCAAGAGCATCTATTTCCCTTACAAGGTGACCTTTGGCTGTGCCACCTATAGAAGGGTTGCATGGGCAGTTTCCTACAGCATCCATATTTATAGTAAAAACAGCGGTTTTACATCCAAGCCTTGCAGCGGCAAGACCGGCTTCTATACCTGCATGACCGGCACCTATAACCGCAACATCAAATTCACCTGCTATGAACTTCATTATAAATCAATCCTCATTCCAAATAATTTCACTCAATATTATAATACAAAGATTTTGATTTGTACAGTAAATAATAAAATGTTTCACGTGAAACATTTTATTATTTACTTCTATATAAACACATAAAAAATAAAATGTGCAATTACCGTTTGATAGACAATAATTGTGCATTGTTGATTATATTTGCCTCAATGTTTCACGTGAAACATTTTTTAATAAAAAGCCTAAAAAACAATAACTCCCGATTGTGTTTAGTCAATCGGAAGTTATTGTTTTTTAGGAGGAATGTATATGAAGTAAACTTATAATCTTATATATATTTTTTTACTATCCGAAGTAGAAAAGCTCTTCAAATTTTTTATCAAGAGCTATACAAATAAGCAGTGCTAACTTAGCACTCGGACAAAATTGATTATTTTCGATAGAACTTATTGTTTGTCTTGAAACTCCAACCATTTCAGCAAGCTCACCTTGAGAGATTCTTTTTTCTGCACGTGCTACCCTTAATCTGTTCTGAAAAATAATATCATTCATCACGCATACACCATAAAAAACAGAATTGCTGTAAGAACTGTTGCAGCACCTGTTAATATTCCTGCAATAAGATAATAAGATTTTTTTAGATTTTTGAATTGGTATAAAAAGGTTGTGCAGAGATAAGCGGTGATTATGGAAGCAAATTCATAGAACATCTGATGATGTGCAGCCTTGTATATACTGAAAACAAGACAAAGAACACCTACCACTACAGCACCGATTCCAAATGAAGTGCTGTATATTTTTTGTTCTCTCTCATCAAGATTATTACGGTTTTGTTTTTTATTCTTGTCGAGGATTTCTTTCTTATCCATAAGATCACCCCTGATCCGGTGTTCTCAAAATTTTCTGTATTTATATATTACCACAGTGACTAAAAATTGTCAAGTATTCTTGACAATTTTTCTTTTAAACTTGTCAAAAAAATTATTTATCGACCAATCATTCAACTAAAATATAAAAATAAAGTAAAATTAAATATTGCAGTGTCAGGCAGGGTGTGATAAAATAGCCTTAATATATTATATATATTATTGAGAGCTTTTTTAACGGAGGTATTTTATTTATGAAGTTGAGTGAGCTTATTGCAAATGCAGACTGTGAGCTTGTACATGGCAGCGGCGATATAGAAATTTCTGATATAGTTTATGATTCAAGGAAGGTAGTCAAGGATTGCTTGTTTGTATGTTTGGTTGGAGCCAACTTTGACGGACATAAATTCATAGATACAGCAGTTGAAAATGGTGCTGTTGCTGTTGTAGTCAGTGAAGATGTAAATATTCAAGGCTTAAGTATAGTAAAAACCAATGATACAAGAAAGGCACTTGCATTGATAAGTGCAGAGTATTTCGGCAGACCTTCCGAAAGTCTTGTAACTGTTGGAATAACAGGTACTAAGGGTAAAACAACAACAGCATTCATGATAAAGGAGATACTTGAAAAAGGCGGCATAAAAACAGGCTTAATAGGCACTTTGGGAATAATTGCAGGAAATGAACTGACAAAAACAGCCAATACAACACCCGAATCTTATGAGATTCAAAAGGCAATGCGTGATATGATAAACAAAGGCTGTAAATGTGCGGTAATGGAAGTTTCATCTCAGGGGCTGAAATTATACAGGACAAACGGCATCAGATTTGACTACGGACTTTTCACTAACCTGTCACATGACCATATAGGCGGAGTCGAACACGCTTCAATGGATGAATATATAGAGTGTAAATCAAGACTTTTTAAGCAATGTAGAGTTGGCATTGTCAATATAGACGATAAAGTTACACCCATTATCATTCAACACAATACCTGTGAAAAAATTGAAAATTTCGGATTCGGTGAAAGTGCGGAATTACGGGCAAAGAATGAGCATCTCATATCCAAGGCGGGATATATAGGCGTTCATTTTGAAACAGAAGGAAATATAAATATGTCGGTTGATGTTGATATCCCCGGAAAATTCAATGTATATAACGCCCTCGGAGCAATTGCTGTATGCAGACATTTTGATATAAGCCAAAAGAATATATATGACGGTTTGAATGAAGTGAAAGTAAAAGGCAGAGTTGAAACGGTAAAAGTCAATGGAAACTATACTCTTTTGATAGACTATGCACACAATGCTCTCAGTATGGAGAATGTTCTTGAAACATTGAGAGAGTATAACCCAAAAAGACTGATAACACTTTTCGGAGCAGGAGGCAACCGTTCCAAGGACAGACGTTATGAAATGGGAGAAATATCAGGAAAATTATCTGATTTGTCCGTGATAACCGAAGATAATTCAAGATTTGAGGATGTCATGGATATAATAGCAGATATAAAAATCGGATTATCAAAAACTGACGGAAAATACGTTGTAATACCTGACAGAACCGATGCCATACGTTATTGCATAGAAAATGCACAGGACGGAGATATAATAGTCCTTGCCGGAAAGGGACATGAAGATTATCAAGATAAAATGGGTGTCAAAATACATTATGATGAAAGGGAAGTTATAAAAAATATAATCGGAGGGGATTCCAATGGTCAATATGACAGCAAATGAGATCTCAAAGGCAGTCAACGGAACTTTATTTGGTAATTGTAATGCTATTGTAAGTGACGTACAATATGACAGCAGAGAGGTCAAAGAAGGAACTCTTTTTGTACCCATAAAAGGGGCAAACGTTGACGGTCATAAATTTATAGAAGATTGTTTTTCAAAAGGTGCAGGTGCAAGTTTTACTGAAAATGATGTGCCCGAACATTCAACAAACTGTTATATAAAAGTTGAAAACACACTTTCAGCCTTGCAGAAGCTTTCGGCATATTACAGAAATAAGATGAAAGTCAGACTTATAGGAGTTACGGGAAGTGTCGGAAAGACGAGTACCAAAGAAATGATAGCAGCAGGACTTTCAAAAGGCTTTGATGTAATGAAGACACAAGGCAATAAAAACAGTCAGATAGGTTTGCCTATGACAATGTTTGATATATCCGAAAATAATGATATAGCGGTAATAGAAATGGGAATGAGCGAATTCGGAGAAATGGACAGGCTTGCCGATATAGCAAGACCTGATATAGCCGTTATGACCAATATAGGAGTTGCCCATATCGAAAATTTAGGTACACAGGAAAATATCCTCAAAGAAAAATTCAGGATAACAAAGTATTTTGATAAAGACGGTGTTTTGTTTTTAAATGGTGACGACAAATTATTGAAGACACTTCACGGAAAGCAGGATTTCATGACAGTCACCTTTGGATTGAATAAAGATAATGATTATTATGCAGAGGATATACAGTCAGAGGGGTTCAATACAAAATTCGTCTGTTGTTTCGGTAATAACAGAGTTTCAATGAAAATTCCGGCACTCGGTGAACACAGCGTAAAAAATGCTTTGGGAGCTTTTGCAATAGGAAAATATCTTGGATTGGATGACGAAGTAATACAAGAAGGACTTATGACATATAAAAATGCTCCTATGCGTCAGCAGATACATGAAATGAAAGATTTTATCATCATAGATGACAGCTATAATTCAAGTCCCGATGCTGCAAAAGTATCTTTAAATGTATTGAAAAGCGTTACTAAAGGAAAATCAATAGCTGTATTGGCTGATATGCTTGAATTGGGTGAAAAGGCTGAAAGCGAGCATTACGGAGTAGGAAAACATATTGCCGACATTGGAATAGATACTCTGATAACAGTCGGAGAGCTTTCAAAATATACTGCCAAAGGTGCAGGCGAAAACGGCTGTAAAAATATTTTCAGTTTTGAAGATAACAATAATGCTTATGAACAGCTTGAAAAGATAATTGAAAAAGACTGTGCCGTTCTTGTAAAAGGTTCAAGAGGAATGCACACAGACGAAATTGTCAAAAAAGTTCTTGTGAACTTTGAGAATAAATAAATTTTTTTGAAAGGACGATTTTATTATGGAAGAAAATAATAATAAGTTTGAAATGCCCGATGTTGATGAATTGGAGAAAAAGCTTGATGAGCCTGTTGAAAGAAAATATGAATTACCTGATGAACTTAAACAACAAAATGACATGATAAACCCTGTAAATAAAGTAGGTCCCAACGGCGAAACTTCAACAAAACAAAACAGTGATTATATACCAGAATTCACTCAGTATACGGGTGATGAACCCGGAAGACCTGTTGCAATGCGTGGTATGATACTCGGTATATGCAGCATAGCATTGACAATCGTTGCTGTATGTTTTTCAGGAATGACAGTTGTTGCCAATATTATCAATATCATTGCCCTGCTGTGCGGAATCGGTGGAATAGTATTCGGCGTAGTCGGAGGAAATCAGAATGTTTCTTACGGTGCTCCCAGAGGTGCTGTTGCAACGGCAGGTATTGTATGCGGTGTATTGGGAATACTTTGCAGCGGTGCTGCATTTGCTGTTGTGGCTGCCTGCAGCGGTATAAAAAATTTCTTTAGATTCTGATGCTGCCATTTATAGAAATTTTCGGAGAGAGGATATCCACTTACAGTATTTGTATCGTAACAGGACTTCTATTTTCGGGAATACTTCTGTATTTCAATACACGGAAAAGGCGTGATTTCAGTTATATACAAATCATTAACATCCCTATGTTCGCCATAACCGGAGCTTTTTTGGGTGCCAAAATACTTTTTTTCATAACAAGACTTCAATTGTTTTTCAATACGGAATCACAGAAAAATTTCTTCGCACTTATGACGGAAGCCTGCGGCGGTATGGTATTTTACGGAGGACTTGTCGGAGCTGTATTGATGTCATATCTGTACAGTCGATTGGCTAAGATAGATTTCTGGCTGTATGCCGATATCTTTGCTCCCGCAATACCTTTGTTTCACTCATTCGGAAGAATAGGCTGTTTCATGGCAGGATGCTGTTACGGGATAGAGAATGAATGGGGATTTGTGTATCACAATGAATATCTTGACCCATCCGTCAACGGAGTGACACGACTTCCGATACAGCTTATCGAAGCATCTCTTAATATAATAATAATGCTTGTATTGGTATATTGCGATAAAAAAAGATTAAAAAAAGGCAGCCTTCTGGGAATATATTTCATTATTTACCCCATAGTAAGATTCTTTGATGAATTTTTCAGAGGTGACGAAATAAGAGGACATTTACTATCCCTTTCAACATCACAGTGGATAAGCATAATTATATTTATAACAGGTATAATAATTCTCTCAAAGAGATATATATTTGAAAAAGACTGTTATGACAGACGATTGAAGACAGGTGAAGTTCCCAAAGGGTATATATATAACAGATATGCAGGTGCGGTACCACCCGAAGAACAATATAAAATCAGCAATAGATAAGGAGGGAAATATTTGAAAAGAATCCTGATATTAATGCTTGCGGCAGGTATGATGATATCATGCACAGCGTGCAGTGAGAATAAAGAAAACAATGATACGACCAGTCAGATATCTGTCAACCAACAATCCGAAAATGCCGTTCCCGAAAAAAATTATCTTATACTCGTAAACCGTACACATAAAATTCCCGATAATTATGAAAAATCGGTTGAGATAATTGACGGAAAGAATTTTTTTGGTACAGCATTCAAAGTTGAAAAAGAAACTTATGAGCACTTTCAGAAACTCAGAGAAAAAATGATGCTTCAGGAAGTTCAGATAGAAATAAACAGAAGCTATCTGAACGCTGATGAACAGAAAGACCTTATCGAAGAATACAAAAAAGAATACGGTGATGAGTATGCCTATGATTATCAGGGTGACCCAGGCTATTCTGAAAATCAAACGGGACTTGGCATAGATTTAGCATTATTTTTTGCAGGCGAAAAGATAGATAAAGATAAAGACTTTCTTCAGATGGAAGGAATATTCAAAGAAATACACGCTGTAATGGCAGATTACGGCTTTATTCTCAGATACCCCGAAGAAAAGGTCAAAGAAACTGATTTCATGTACCAGCCATGGCATATAAGATATGTCGGTGAAGATGCCGCAAAGGCTATATATGAAAAAAATATAACACTTGAAGAATATTTATTGGGAGAGCAAACATGATAGGAATAATAGGTGCTATGGATATAGAAGTCAGTGGGATAATCTCTCAGATGACGGATAAGAAAACCGAACTTATAAGCGGAAGTTCATATACAAGCGGTAAAATCCACGGAAAAAACTGTGTTGTTGTCAAATGCGGTATCGGCAAAGTAAATGCGGCTGTTGCGGCACAGACCATTATACTTAAATACAACCCCGATATGATAATAAACACAGGCGTAGGCGGAAGTACAAGTATCAATACCCATATAGGATATGTAGTCATAGCCGAAAATGTGATACAGCACGATATGGATACCACTGCAATAGGCGATAAAAAAGGAACTGTATTCTTGCCTGACGGAAATATTGATTATATCCCGTGTGATAAAGAGGTCGTTTCAAAAATAAAGCAGTCATGTGAAAACATAGGCGAAACGCACTATGTAACAGGCACTGTTGCAACGGGTGACCAATTTATAACAGGCAATGAAAGACGTTCTTCACTGAACAGCGAATTCAATGCAATGGCTTGTGAAATGGAGGGCGGAAGTATCGGACAGGTATGTTATCTGAATAATATACCATTCGGAATAATCCGTGCAATTTCAGACAGCATGAGCGACGAAGATGACGCTGTTGAATACTCTGTTTTCAGCAAATCAGCCGCAAAAAAATCAATAGATATAATTATAGACTTTGTAAAAAACAGCTAAATAAAGAAGCCCGATCTCAGATAAAGAAAATCGGGCTTCTATTTTTTATTCTGTTACATATTCAGACGGATTTTGTACATTGCCTTCATCTGTATTTGTATTTTCGCTCTCGTTTGTATCTTCTTCATGGGTAGCTCTTGCAACAGCAACTACTTTGCTGTCATCTGTCATTTTCATTATCCTGACACCACCGCCCAATCTTGACTGGACAGAGATCGTTTCTGCGAAAACTCTTATTATAACACCGTTATCGGCTATAACTATGATATCATCAACAAGGTCAACGGCTTTTATTGCTGCAACTTTTCCGTTTTTGGAAATCTTATAATTATTGATACCCTGACCGCCTCTTGAATGGATTGGATATTCTCTTTGAGGCGTGAGCCTGCCGAAACCGCTTTCCGATATGGTAAAGACGTATGCACCATCTCTTAATATCGACATTCCGATAACTTCATCATCATTCAAAAGTCTTATTGCCTTTACACCGTGAGATGCTTTTCCCGACGGGCGTATGGTATTTTCTGCAATATGCAGAGCCTTTCCGTTTGCTGTTGCTATCAGAAGCTCTGCATTGCCGTCCGTAAGGCGTACCCATGCAAGCTCATCACCCTCATTGAGGGCTATTGCATTTATACCCGTTTTTCGTCTTGCCGAATGGAAATTGCTTGTCGCTATACGCTTGATAAGACCTTTTTTGGTGACCATCACAAGATACATACCCTCATCACCCGATTCGGGCATTTTTATCATTGATGTTACTTTTTCATTCGGCAAAAGCTGCAAAAGATTATTTATATTCATGCCCTTTGCGGTACGGGAACTTTCGGGTATCTCATAGCATTTCATTTTATAGACTTTTCCCAGATTTGTAAACAGCAGTGCATAGTCATGTGTACTGCCCACAAACATATCGATCGGCACATCTTCTTCACGTCTGTTCATGCCTGAAATACCTCGTCCGCCACGTCTTTGGGTTTTATATATATCTGCCTTCTGACGTTTCAGGTACCCGAAATTGGTCATTGTTACAACACATTCCTCATGCGGGATAAGGTCTTCTATATCCACTTCACCGCTTATGCTTTCGATAGTCGTTCTTCTTTCATCACCGAATTTATTTTTTATAACATTGAGTTCTGTTTTAATAATATCAAAAACTCTCTGCTTATTTGCAAGAATATCTTTATAATCCGCTATCTTGGCAAGAAGGTCATTCAGGTCTTCTTCTATTTTATCTCTTTCCAAACCCGATAATTGTCTTAAACGCATATCAACTATTGCCTGTGCCTGTATATCGTCAAGACCGAAACGGTTTGACAGATTCAGTTTAGCTGAGGCTGTATCTTTGGAACTTCTTATAATTTTTATGACTTCATCAATAAAATCAATGGCTATTTTAAGTCCCTCTAAAATATGTGCTTTTTCCTCTGCTTTTTTAAGGTCATAGACTGTTCTTCTTGTAATTACGTCACACTGGAAATCAACGTAATGCTGAAGCATGGATCTGAGATTAAGTATCTTAGGCTCACCGTTTACGATAGCAAGCATTATTATACCATAAGTAATTTGAAGCTGCGAATTTTTATAAAGATTATTCAAAACAATATTCGGGGCTGCATCTTTTTTGAGAGTTATCTCTATGTGCATACCGTTTCTGTCCGAATGATCGTCGATGTTTGAGATACCGTCAATTTTCTTGTCCTTGACCATGTCGGCAATACTTTCAACAAGCCGAGCCTTATTTACCTGATAAGGAAGTTCCGTAACCGCTATTTTATTTCTGCCGTTTTTATCCTGTATGATTTCAGCCTTTGCCCTGACAGTTATCTTGGCACGTCCTGTTGCATACGCTGCTCTTATACCGCTTTTCCCCATAATTATACCCGCTGTCGGAAAATCGGGTCCTTTGATGTATTCCATCAATTCATCAAGGGTAGCATCAGGGTTATCTATAAGAAATTTTACAGCGTCAATAACTTCATTAAGATTATGAGGAGGTATATTTGTAGCCATACCGACAGCTATTCCCGTTGAGCCGTTCACGAGCAGATTGGGAAATCTTGACGGAAGAACAGCCGGCTCTTTTCGGCTGTCATCATAGTTGGGAACAAAATCCACCGTTTCCTTGTCGATATCTGTGAGCATTTCAACACTTATTTTGCTCATCTTTGATTCGGTATAACGATATGCAGCCGGCGGGTCACCGTCAACCGAACCGAAGTTTCCGTGACCGTCAACAAGTATATACCTCATTGAGAAATCCTGAGCAAGTCGTACAAGAGCATCATATACCGAGCTGTCTCCGTGAGGATGATATCGTCCAAGAACATTTCCGACTGTTGTTGCACATTTTTTATAAGGCTTATCCGGAGTAAGGTTATCTTCATACTGTGAGTAGAGTATTCTTCTGTGAACCGGTTTAAGACCGTCACGTACATCGGGCAAGGCTCTTGAAACTATTACCGACATTGAATAATCAAGAAATGATTTTTTCATCTCTCTTTCAATATCAACAGATATTATTTTTGAAGTCTGAGTATTTTGCTGGTTATCCAAATTTAAAAGCACCCCTTATCTAATTGATAATTCATAATTAGTTATTTGAGCAAGTTTCTTCAGAAAATCATTCTATGGTATTCAACAGCTTTTCAAAAAGCTGTTGATCAAATTTCTTTATATTGAGCGGTCTTAAGGTTTTTGAATCCACAAAACCGTGAGTTGTCGAGCCCTCTGCCATCAAAACACCGTCAAGGAACACTTTGTAAGAGAACTGTATTCTCGAAAAAGTTACTTTTTGGACAGAAGTCTGTATAATTACTTCATCTTCATAGTGCAGGGGTCTTATATATTTACAGGAAAGCTCCGAAAGAGGCAACATTACACCGTCTTTTTCAAGCTGACCATATCCTATGCCCAGCATTTTTATAAAATCCGTTCTGCCCACTTCAAACCAAACAGGATATACCGAATGATGTATTATTCCCATCTGATCGGTTTCTGCATAACGGGCGGTTATATGAGTTTCATATTTCATAAATTTTTCAACACCTTTTTAAACAAAAGTTGAAATCTGCTATAAAAAAATTTATTAGAGTATTTCGGGCATTGTGCCTGAAAACAAAATGGCTTTTATTTCATTGTACACTTCCGGTTCGATCACCCTTTCGGGAATCGCAAAGCTCTGATCATTTTCGGTATAAATCATTATGATCCCGTCAAATTCTGCGATCTCCGCTTTGCCGTCAAGTTCGATAGTCCATGCACCTTCATCTTTTCCGATATCTATGTGAGTCGGATAAATTTCCGCATCAACGGTTTTTCCGTCAGCCATGAGCTTTGCAAGACTTTTCATGTGGAAATACGGCACTGTCCATATAACAGCTATCATCAAAAAACATAAAATACCGAAAAATATATTATACGAATTATATTGAGAATCAGTCAAAAAATACGACAGCAAAAAAACTATCCCTGCAAAAGCAAATATTATACTCTGTATAATCGCACGTGTGCCTTTTGTTTTATAGAGTTTGCTGTGGTAAAGGCATTTGTACATCTCATCGGGAGTCAGGGAATATGAAATTTTTATGCCTGTTTCGGGTATCTCGTATTCTTCGGCATCGTCATCTGAAACAAGCTCGGATTCCGAGCCGTCCCAGTCGGGGTTGTCTGTTATCTTGGGAATATTGTCCAAAACTTCAAGTTCGTGTGATATATCGTCAATAAGCTGTTCATCACGCTGTTCCTCCAGTTCGTTTGAACTGCTCCCGACAGGTTGAACAGGGTCTTCTGTTTGTTTCATGTATTATCTCCCTTTTATAGTGAGAAGTGTGAAATGAGTATTGAGAAGTTTTTAACTCCTCTTTCCTCACTCCCGACTTCACATTTATTTAAATATCAAGATTCTGTACATATCTTGCATTCTTTTCGATAAATTCACGACGTGGGTCGACTTTATCACCCATAAGTATAGTGAAAGTTTCATCGGCAGCCGCAGCATCCTCCATTTCAACACGCAGCATGATACGTGTTGATGGATCCATAGTGGTTTCCCAGAGCTGTTCCGAGTCCATCTCACCAAGACCTTTATAGCGTTGTATCTCGTATTTTCCACCGAGTTCAGCCATTATTTTATCACGCTCATTGTCCGAATATGCGTAATGATGTTCTTTTCCCTTTGTTATGCGATAAAGAGGCGGCTGAGCTATATATACGTGTCCCTGTTCTATGAGAGGACGCATAAAGCGGAAGAAGAAAGTCAGCATCAGGGTTCGTATATGTGAACCGTCAACGTCGGCATCAGCCATGATTATTATTTTGCCGTAACGGAGTTTTGAAAGGTCTATTTCATCGCCTATACCACAGCCGAGAGCCGTTATTACAGGCATCAGTTTATCGTTTCCGTATACACGGTCAAGACGGGCTTTTTCAACATTGAGCATTTTTCCCCATAACGGGAGAATAGCCTGAAAACGTCTGTCTCGACCTCCCTTTGCAGAACCTCCTGCCGAGTCACCTTCAACGATATATATTTCGGTCTCCTCCACATTCCTCGACTGACAGTCAGCAAGTTTTCCGGGAAGTCCCGCACCTTCCATAGCTGTCTTTCTTCGTGCAAGGTCACGGGCTTTTCTTGCGGCATCCCTTGCACGGGCTGCCATAAGTGCTTTATCAAAAATCGCCTTTGCCGTTGCGGGATTTTCTTCAAGGTACTGTTCAAGTTTATCGCTAACAAGTTTATCAACAAGTGTACGTACAGGTGTATTTCCCAGCTTGGCTTTAGTTTGGCTCTCAAACTGGGCATCCTGAAGCTTTACGCTGATAACAACGGTAAGACCTTCACGCACATCTTCACCGCTCAGGCTTTTTTCACCCTCTTTGATGATATTGAATTTACGGGCATAGTCATTCATAACTCTTGTAAGGGCACGCTTGAAGCCTTCTACATGAGTACCTCCGTCAATCGTATGGATATTGTTGGCGAAAGAAAGAATTAGTTCATTATAGCTTTCGTTATACTGCATGGCAATTTCCGCAGAAGCCGTATCATCTTCGTTTTTTGCCTGAAAGTAGATTATATCGGGGTGTATAACGTCAAGAGCTCGTTTTTTATGCACATATTCCACAAAGCTCGATACACCGCCTTCATAACAGAAAGTATCGGTCTGTATATTTTCGGGGTCACGTTCATCTGTAAGCTGTATATTTATTCCTGCATTCAGAAATGCCTGTTCACGAAGTCTTGTAGCAAGGGTTTCATAATCGTATACATCGGTTTCGGTAAATACAAGCGGATCTGCCTTGAAAGTAACGGTAGTGCCTTTGTGGGAGTCTTTGCCTACCTTTTGAAGCTCCGTAACCGTATTTCCCCTTTCAAAACGCTGTTTGTAGATATCTGTACCGTCACACACCTCAACTTCTGTCCATTCGGAAAGAGCATTTACGACAGATGCACCGACACCGTGAAGTCCCCCTGAAAATTTATATCCACCATTGCCGAATTTGCCTCCCGCATGAAGTACCGTAAATACCACTGTTACAGCCGGGATACCCATAGTAGGCTGAATGCCTATCGGAATTCCTCGACCATTATCACGGACACGGATGACATTTCCCGGAAGGATATTTACGTCTATCTTTGTACAATAGCCTGCAAGAGCCTCGTCAATTGAATTATCGACTATTTCATATACAAGATGGTGCAGACCTCTCGGACCTGTTGAGCCTATATACATACCCGGACGCATTCTCACCGCCTCAAGACCTTCGAGCACCTGTATCTCATTTGCACTGTAATTTCGGGTTTCATTTACTATATCCAATTATTTACACCCTTTCAAGAAGAATTTTTATTGTGTATCCGAATCGTTGTTTTTTGAATTGAGTTCAAATAATATCTGTGTATTCCCTATATCCCTCGGCAAATTGCCGGTGATATTATTATCTTCATTTGGAGAATGCACCTTTTGAACAGCATTTGATTTTGCCTGCATGAATTTTTTTGAAAAATCATCATCTACCTGAAGTTCAACAGGTGCAGGCTTTTTTCTGACAACTTTTCTGACTTTCGGCTGACCGACGGGAACTGCTTTAGGTTTTCTTTTCTGAGGGTATATCTTATCGTTAAACGGTTCAAGCCTTATAAAAAAGGGAACAGCGATATAGAATACCATGAAAGGGATAACGACCCACATCATTCCTCTGAGGTCTTCATGATTCCCGAACATGGAGAAAAGAAGCATTATAAGAAATGATATGACACAAACAGCACTTGCAAGAGCATACAATCCACGGTGAATGACTATATTGGAAGTACACTGGCATTTATAGCAGTAATATTCACCCTGTTTTCTCAGAAACATCGAATTGATATAGGAAATTTTTTTACCGCAGTAGGGACATCTCGATAATATTGCTTTTGACATTTGCAACATCCTTTTCTTAACATATTTAACATAAAACTGTTGAAAACTTCAATAATTATTATACAACAGCTGTATGTACAAAATTTCGTTCTGTTATTCGGTCATTGACATACGCTTTGAGAGCGTAACGGGAGCAAGCTGACAGATATATATTTTAAAACCGTCATTTTCACGGCATAATACAAAAGATTTCGGAAGTTCGTCAGATACATTGACGACCTGACCCGTTTTCTGGGCATTGGCAAGAAATTCACGGGTCTTGGCGGAAATTGTTGAATTATCCAAATCGAATATCCCTATTATCTCATCTTGTCTGATAATCGTTTCGTTTCCGAGATGCAGATACATTTTATCACTCTCCGGTGAATATTTCTCCGTTTTTGATAAGAAATTTATTCTGTGCCTTGATATCGGAATCACAGCAGGTTATAAAGACTTGCAGACCTTCAAGTTTATTGAGAAGATAATTTTGTCTTGCAAGGTCAAGTTCGCTCAGAACGTCATCAAGGAGAATAACGGGGGATTCTCCTTTTGATTTGCTTAACAGTGAGGCTTCGGAAAGTTTCAGTGCAAGGACAGCCGAACGCTGTTGTCCCTGAGAACCAAAGCTTTTGGCATCTTTTCCGTTTATTGTTACGCATATATCGTCACGATGGATACCTCGTGTGGTATAACCGAGGTAAATATCGTCATTTTGTTTGTTTTGCAGGGTCGTCAGAATAGAGTTTTTGATGTCCTCACGAGAAATGCTCTCAGAATCAACGTAGAGCGATTTGTAGGCTATGTTAAGGCTTTCCCTGTGTTGGGATATACCTTCGTAAAAACTCTCGCACAGAGGGCGTATACTGCTTATATAAGCGTGTCTGTAAACTGCTATATGAGAACCTGTTTCCGCAAGCTTTTCATTCCATATATCAAGTGTATCGGAAAGCTCCGGATTTTTCTGTATAGATTTAAGCAAAGCGTTTCTCTGAATGAGAATTTTTTTATAACGGCTCAGAACAGAAGCATACTGAGGTTTTATCTGGCATAATGCACTGTCGATAAAATTTCTCCTTTCCTCCGGACCGTTTTTTATAAGATTCATGTGATGGGGTGAGAATATTACCGCACAGAAATTCCCGATTATTTGGGACATATAATCTTTCGGTATATTATTCAGAGTTGCTTTCCTCTTGTTGTTTTGAATGAGTATTTCAACATTTTGCCGGCGATTTGTTGAAAAAAAGGTTGCTTTGACTTTGGAATATTTTTCGTCAAAGGTTATAAGCTCACGGTCTTTTGCTCCTCGGAATGAACGTCCTCCCGTAAAAAGCCACATACATTCGATAATATTTGTTTTGCCTTGTGCATTTTCCCCGTATATTACATTTATCCCTTTTGACGGGAAAAATTCCGCATTTTTCAGATTCCTGTAATTTTCAAAGCTGACACTTTCAACGTACACTCAACACACCTCAAAAGTTTTTCCGTCAAATTCGGCTGTATCGCCTTTACGCATTTTTTTTCCACGCATGGTACATATTTCACCGTTTACTCTGACATATCCGTTTTGTATGGCAATTTTAGCCTGACCGCCTGTTTCAAATACACCGAGCATTTTCAGCATGGCATCAAGGCGTATGAATTCTTCATTTTCTTTAAGTTTTATCTTATTATCAACCATTTCTCAACCTCACGGGCATTACAAGAAAGATGAAATTTTCACCTTCACTCGGCAATATCATCAGAGGTTTGAGAGAACCGTTCATTCTTATTCTTACCTCATCTGTTTCGGAAAATTTCAAAGCTTCTATGATAAATTTATTGTCCAAACCTATTTCAACGTAATCACCGTTTATTTCAGCTTCGAATTCATCATTTGCCTGTCCTTTTGATGTGTTGCATGAAGTTGTCACTATACCGTTTTCAAAACAGCATTTGATAGGTGTTTTTATTCTTTCCGTCAGAAGAAGCGACATTCTTTCGATAGTATTTATGAACTGTCTTGTATTGACAGTGACTTCTGTTGTATATGATGAGGGAATAGTTGCTTTATAGTTCATGAATTCTCCCTCTATTATTCTTGTAATGATAGTGTAATTGTCTATAACGAGAGTAAGATTTCTTCCTCCTGCCTGAATGGAGATATTTTCTGTATCGTCCGAGATAAGATTTGAAATTTCCTGAAGGGATTTCTTCGGGACTATAAAGCTTTTTTCTCCGTCATACTTTACGTCTTCCGTTCTGATAGCAAGTCTGTAACCGTCAACTGATACTATTCTCAAAGTATTGTTTGATATTTCAAATAGAGAACCCTTTTGAGTGGGATTTTCGTCTTTGTCTGAAACTGCGTATATGGTCTGTCTTATCATGCTTTTAAGAGTTTTTCCGTCAATGGATATTTTTTCACTTGATGCTGTCATTGGAAGTTCAGGATAATCTTCGGCAGATATTCCGATTATCTTATAATCCGCTTTGCCTCCCGATATATATATAATAAGCTTTTCATCTGTTTCTATTGAGAGAGTGTCTTCGGGCATTCTCTTTATAATATCCGAAAACAACCTTGCAGTTACAACTATTGACCCCTCTTTATAAATATCAGCATCAACGGATGTTGTTATGCCTATATCGAGGTCGTATCCGCAAAGGGTTATTTTATTTTTTTCCGCTCTTAAAAGTATACCTTCAAGAGCAGGTATATTTGATTTTGATGCAACTGCTCTTTGAACGTTTTCAACAGCTTTGTTCAATTTTTGGCGGTCACATTTGAATTTCATGCAAATCAGTCCTTTTTTTGAAAATTAAAAAAATTTTTGAATTTCGCCTATATATATATTATATATATTATAGTAGTAGTAGTAGGGGCGGTTGAAAAGTTGAAAGTGCCCTGTGAGCCGCTCTGTGAGTGCGTTTCAGGGTTTTTGCCTGTGTTGAAAGTTTGTTGAGAGATGTTGAGGAATTGTTGAAAATTTTTAGCTTTCAACAATTCTGTTGAAAGCTGTTGGTGGAATGTTGGGGGAAAAGTTGAAAACTTCATATTTGGTAAAAATTGGCAATGACGAGTTTTCAACCAAAATGTTGAATTGTTGAAAAGTTTTCAACAGAATTGTTTAGAGAATTTTTTAAACAAATTCGTGTTATTATCTGTCACGAATGTTCTTTATTATGTCTTCAACGGTAGCTTTCAGTTTGGGGTCTTTTGCCATATTTTTTTCTATTTGTTTGATGGCATACACGATAGTTGAGTGGTCACGGTTGCCGAATTCCTCTCCTATCAGGTTCATCGAAAGGTCTGTTATTTCTCTTACAGCATAAATAGCTATCTGACGTGCATTGGAAATATTTGAATTTCTCTTTGATGAACGTATATCTTCGCTTGTGATTCCGAATGTACGTGCAACTTCATCTATTATTTTTTCAACTGTCAGCGGCGGTGGCTGGTCGTTGTTGAGAATGTCTGAGATAGTCTTCTGAGCAACGTTTATCGTTATTTTATCACCGTAAAGCTGATTCTTGGCTTTCAGCTTTTTGACTACTCCCTCAAGCTGACGTATGTTCGTTTTCAGCTTTGTGGCTATGTATTCGATAACATCATCAGGCAGATTCATTTCAAGCAGTTCTGCCTTGCGTTTGATTATCGCTATTCTTGTTTCAAAGTCCGGCGGCTGTATGTCCGCTATCAGACCTGATTCAAAACGGCTTTTCAATCTGTCTTCAAGAGTTTTTATCTCTTTCGGAGGACGGTCTGATGTAAGAACTATCTGACTTTTGGCTTCATAAAGGCTGTTGAATGTATGGAAGAACTCCTCCTGAGTCGATTCCTTGCCCCCTATGAATTGTATATCGTCCACTAACAGAACATCCGATTTTCTGTATTTCTGACGAAATTCACTTGCCGAATTCAGCCTTATCGCTTCGATAAGCTCATTTGTAAAGTCATCTCCCTTTACATAGAGAATGACTTTTTCCGGACTGCTTTTATGTATCTCATTTCTGATAGCATAGAGCAGGTGAGTTTTGCCGAGACCCGAGTTTCCGTATATGAACAGCGGATTATATGAGCCTCCCGGATTTGCTGCAACAGCAAGTGAAGCAGCATGGGCGAATTTGTTGGATGAACCTACTATAAACGAACTGAAGGTGAATTCATAGTCCGAGTTGATGGAAATATCATTGACTTCCGTTTCATTTGTCGTAACTTCTTCCGGAACGGTAAAGCATATCTGTATGCCCTCACCGAAAACACTTGCAAAAGCATCATTCAGAAGCTGCATATAGCCTCGTATAAGGGTCTGTCGGTGAAAGTCCGCCGGAACCATCAGTATAGCCTTTCCTTCAGAGAAATCAAGCTTTACAGGTTCTATCTTGCTTATCCATGTCTTATAAGCAACTTCGGTCAGATTCTTGCGACAGTATTCACAGATGATACTCCAAGCCTCTTTGAAAGAATCCATATAGTTTCCCCCTAAATAGAATAATTATTTTTTATCAAAGTGTCGTATCGCTGCACAGCAGCTCGAAAGAACCCCCAAGTTCATATACAAACACTTATACATATTTCATTATAACACAAAACAAACTATTTTTCAAACTATTTTTAATATTTTTATATCAATAAATTTAAAAAACATGATTTTCAACAACTATTACATAAAGTTTATAAACGGTTGAAAAACTAAATCTGTTTCAAGCCATAAAATATAAATAAAACTGAGAAAACACGCTATTATATTCTCCGACGATATAAAAAACGCCTTTTTAAAAGAAGTTTTCAACAGTTTAATATCCGAAACACATTATTTCAGATACAAATACTTATCCACAATAGATTATAATATAAAGCGAAAGATTTTGCAAACATTTTTCAACATATCTGCAAAAATGTTGAAAAAAAATCCGCCTGCAGTGAAAGCAGACGGTTCAAAAAATATATATAAAAGCAAGCCTGCGAAACAGTCGGGGTAATGACCGTTTCGCAAACTCACAATATTTTTATTAATTATTTGCTGTAAATTACATTGCCATTGAAAGTTATATTTACGATATTTTCGGGATTAATAACGACTTTCTTTACAGATTTGTCGGAAACTTCAAGGAACTCTGCGTTAAGTGTCAAAGGCAGACTGCTGTTTTCGCCGGGTTTGTGGTAAGTGACTTGTGAAGTATAGGTTTTGCCGTCATTCAATGTAACCGTAACATCGTTTAAAATACCATAGCTTGATGTTTCAACGATTATATCCTTGCTTAACTGTATGTTCAGTTCAAAGGGCTGTGCTTCGATTTTTTCAACAGGTATATCTTTATTTCCGATATTGACCTTCAGACCGTTTGAAACAGGAAGATTTTTTGCGGTATCCCTGTAATTGAGTTTTACTGAAAGGTTGTATTCCATTTCAATGGGAGTTACTGTAACTACTGCCCAATCTCCGTTTGGTGTCCATGCAAGTGTCTGATTCTCGCTGAGCTTGCCGTCATATTTGATTCCCGTCTGAACGAAAATATTTTCTTCTTCCGTTATTTCGTGTATCTCTGACGTTTCCTCATATAATTTATTCCATTTATCCCAATAGGCATCTACTTCATCAGCTGTCAGAGCTATCTCATCAATATGTGCGAGTCCGACTGTGCCTGTTTTATCTACTGTGAGAGTTTCACCTATAATATTGAACTGTGAACCGTAATGAACGATTACATCAATTGTATTTTCATCTCTAAGCTGATAGTAAACTTCTCCGCCTCTCATTTCCTGACCGAAATACCACAGCTTGTCTGCAATCTGATCCTGAAGCGATATCGTACAGTCGATATTTGAATTATCATCTGTACCGACAATAAAGTATTCATCAGTGTTTTCAACAAATTTTGAACCGTCTTTTTTCGTAAGCGTCATCAGTCCGTAAACATCATTTTTATCCCCTGCAATGCCCTTGAAATCACCATTGAGCTTTTCACTTTCAAACTGAACTTGTCCGCCTGCGTACATACCGCCTTCCATATCACCTGCAAACCACTGTCCGAATGTTGAATTGAAGCTTCCTGTTGCTGCTGCCGTTGTTCCTACCACTGCAACCGCTGCGGCTGCTGCTATGAGAGATATTGTCCATCTCTTTTTATGACTTTTCTTTGAAGAAGTTGATGTCGTTTTGCTCTCATTTATCTTCTGCATAAGTATTTCCCTCACATTCTCTTTGTTTACCCCTGTATTTTCATAAATCGTCTGTTCATCTATGTTTTCCGGTTCTGTAAGCATATAGTCGAAAATATTTCTTGTCTTTGTCATTATCAATAACCCCTTTCACTCAAAAAAGCCTTTAATTTCGCTCTTGCACGCTTTATCTTCGATTTCACAGCTTCAAGTTTCAGCTCCATCACTTCGGAAATTTTATTCGCTGTCTGATAGTAGTAATAATACCTTACCAGAATTTCCTTATCAGGCTCTCCGAATTGGTTCAAAGCGTCGCATAAATCTTTATGTAAAACCTGTCTGTCGATATTGTCATCTATCATGTATTCATCGGCAAGCGTGACATCATCAATGTCTATTATCTCGGGTGCTTTCACCGTTCTCATTTTGTCAAGTGCCTTTGTCTTCGCAATAGACGATATATAACCTTTCAAACTTCCTTCCTGAACTTTCCCGACATTGTTCCAAAGAGTGAAGAAAGTATCTGCCGCTGCTTCTTCTATATCGGAAGAACTAAGACTTCCCTTTGAAACATTGTAAATAATTGCCGAAACAAGAGGTGTAAATCTGTCTATTATTTCTCCCAATGCACTTTCATCACGTTTTTTCAGCTTGTCAACGATTTGGTTTTCATTCATCTTGTTCATTCCTTCCGATATATATGCCCGTCGGCTTTCTTATTTGAATGTTGAAATTTCAGCTTTCACTTATATAAACGAAAGTTATTTGCCAAAAGGTCCGAGTTTTTAAGAAATTTTTAAAAAGCTTTTTAATTTTTTCCTGAACGCTGAACTTTCAGCTTTCACTATTATAAACGGAAGTTTTTTATAAAAAGGTCTGAAATTTTAAAAAAATTTTTTTCTTATCTTAAATAAAAAAACCCCCGTGATTTTATTCGTCACGGGAGTTTCATAATTATTAAATTTTTGGGAAAACATCTTCCGATTTCAGCAATGTCAAATCTTCGTTGGTATGCTCTTTATCATTATACAACCGGCTGGACTGTCTTTGTACGGCTTTTTCAAAAATATTTCTCACTTCTCTTGCATTTGCAAAATTTTCCGGTTTGTTCAACACCATAGCCTCAAAAAATTCCGGTAATTGCTCCTTTAATTCATCATCTAAAACATACTGGTATTTTTCGCACATCAAAACAAAGATTTTCTCCAATTCTTCGGCATTATAATCATCAAAATAAAGATATTTATTAAAGCGGGAATTCAGTCCGGGATTGGAGTTTATAAATCTATTCATCAGCTCGGGATAACCTGCAACTATAACAACGAAATCATTTCTGTTATCTTCCATTGCTTTCAGCAGAGTATCTATCGCTTCCTGTCCGAAATCACTTCCAGAACCTTCGGGTGCCAATGTATATGCTTCATCAATAAACAGAACTCCGCCCATTGCAGAATCTATCAGCTCTTTGGTCTTTATAGCTGTCTGACCTACATATCCTGCAACAAGACCTGAACGGTCTGTTTCAACGAACTGCCCTTTTGATATGACTCCCAATTCTTTGTATAAATTTGCAATGATTCTTGCAACCGTTGTCTTTCCTGTACCCGGATTGCCGTAGAAAACCAAGTGTTTGCTGAAATCAGGCACAGACAAATTCATTTTTTTTCTTTCTTCGTTTATAGTAATTGTATGAATCAGTAAATTTACATCTTCCTTCACAGCTGACAGTCCTACCAATGAATTCAATTCATCCAAGTATTTCTCAACATTGGCTGTTTTATCTGCACTCTCTTGTCCGCTTTCCTCTGTTTCCGATACACATTCGTTTTCCTGAACATTCTCTTTACTTGGCTGTTGGAAAAGAATTTTATTCAAAGATTCATTTAAATCGTCCATTAATATATTATCTAATTCCATTTTTTTCACCCATTATCATCAGGATTTTATAGTTATTTGA
The DNA here is from genome assembly GCA_902785555.1 of uncultured Ruminococcus sp. Lineage (GTDB taxonomy): Bacteria > Bacillota > Clostridia > Oscillospirales > Acutalibacteraceae > UBA1213. The sequence continues at coordinate 6,827 of CACZZB010000015.1, read as the reverse complement.
GTATATTATACGATAATACATCACTTATGTCAATGATTATATGGAAATATTATAACGGTTGCTTTAATATCAATGTTTATTTGAAAACCAACCTGAACTCAATAGCCTTTGGCATACAAGACCATTAAACAGACCTGCAAAAATCCCCCCTATTATCAGATACGGCACATACCATGAAAGAAATGTATTCATCACTATCGAGGCGGCTATGAGCTGTCCGATATTATGAAAAACTCCCCCTGTTATGCTGATATATACGATATGCTTCGGGAAAAGTTTTTTGCATATCACCATTACAATAAAACTCAGTATTCCCCCTGCAACGCTGTATATCAGTGAATTCACATTCCCAAAAAGTATAGCGTTCAAAATAAGCCTGCCGATAAGCACCATAAACGCATCTTGTTCACCGCAATAGTACATTGTGAAAAGAATGGCAAGATTTGCAAGACCTATTTTTATACCGGGTATCGGTGTTGCTATGGACATTATCAATTCTATCCAGCTCAGCACAAATGCAACTGCTATCAGAATTGACACTGTCGCAACTTTTTTCGCACTGCTATTTTTTTGGTTACTCACAAACATCACCTTATCAATTCATAATTTACCATGTACCGATTTTTATTATACATCATATTTTTGCACTGTTCAATGCCTGTTCGACAGCTTTCATAATGCCCTGTGAACTGAAAGTCGCACCCGAAACAGCATCAACATTTGTATTCTGGGAACTTATTATCAATGGAATAACTACTTTTTCCGCATCTTCAAAGTATTCGGGTTCAAATTCCTCTGAACGGGCAGTTATATTTATGATTCTGTCTCCCTGAACCGTAACTGTCACATAAATATCTCCGTCATAGCCGTAAGCCTGACCTGTATATTTGCCGTCATTATAAAGCATATTTTTTGACGGCTCGGCAACTATTGACGGTTCAGTAACCTTTGATGTTTCAACGACCTTTGACGGTTCAGTGACCTTTGATGGCTCAACAACCTTTGACGGCTCAGTAGCCTTTGATGGTTCAACAACCTTTGATGGCTCAACGACCTTTGACGGTTCAGTGACCTTTGATGGCTCAACGACCTTTGACGGTTCAACAATCTTTGATGGCTCAACTGTCTTTGACGGCTCAACATTCTTTGACGATTCAACCGATTTTACTGAACTTTCCGCAACGGAAGATTGCTGTATCTGTGAAGCCTGTACTGAACTTTCGGAAGATGACTGCACCGCTTTTATACTGCTTTCCGTCATTGAAGCAGTAACGGAACTTGCAGCTATGGAAATCTCTGATGTTTCGGAAACTTCCGTCGTTTCCGAAACAGTTGAAATTTCTGTGCTTTCATGCACGCTTTCCTGTTCGGATATTTCCGAAATAACGGAGTTGTCACTTTTTTCTGTTATCGAGATTTGAGAAGAATGTGAAATTTTTACAACTTCCACTGCATTGTTTTCTTTCATCTTTGCAAACGGAAATGCTACAAGGCATATTGCTGTCACACAAGTTAAAAATCCCGTGACTGAAATGACAGTCGCTGTTTTAACCGACTGAGGCTTTTTACGGAGAAGATAATATTTTCTTACTCTCATGGCAAGATATGCCGCAAATATAACGGTATATATCGCTAAATCTGCATATTTCATCATATCTCCACGCTGTACCTTTGACCATAATACAAGTATGACATGAAGATATATCATAGCGTAAAATACATAAGCAAACCTTTGGATATTTTTCCATGTCTTTCCCTTGAATTTTTTGCGTATCTTCTTTATTGAAATTACCGTTAAAGGTGTCATTATCAGCACAAGTATAAATGCCACTATGACAAAAAATATGAAATCAAAGGTCAGGTTTCTGCCCGAAAAAAGTCTTTTTAAATAGCTTATGCCGTAAATTATAATATGTCCCACAGTAAGAAGTGCAGCAATTATCGAAAGTTCTCCACGAATCGGCATGAGCTTTTTTATGAGGGGAGAGCCGTTTTTCAATGCACCCGCAAACATTACCACTGTCCAAAAAGCTGTTGCAAAAAGAGCATTTGTCAGAATCGGTATTATGTAATCCCTGACAAACGGTGCGAGTGTCCTTACTTCTACAAATTCATTGATACAATAGGCGGCAACGGATAACAGTGCCGCACCAATATAAAAAAACTGCGGATATTTTTTGATAGCCTTGTCACAGGTAAGGCATATAAAAACAGTTACCGCAAGGCATACTGCAAATGTCATATTAAAAAATCTCCTTTTTATGAATTTAAAAACAGCTTTCCGAAAGCTTTAACAGTCGGAAAGCTGTTTTTTCAAGGGGTATGAAAGAAAATCAGTTGTACTTTTTCTTTTTGAAAGAGAATACTGCCGCAAGTGCAGATATACCTGCCATCAAAGCCGCTATGATACCAAAATTGGACGAACCTGTATTGACAGCATTATTATTTGTGTCTGCTTTATTACTATTATCATTATTTGCACTTGTCTGTGAATTTTCGGACTTTGAAGATGACTGTGAAACTTCACTGTTTTGTGATACTTCCGAATTTTCCGAAACCTGTGACACTTCAGATATCTCCGAAACCTCCGATACTTCGGAATTTTCAGATACTTCCGATACTTCTGACGGCTCGGAATTTTCACCCTGCTTTGTATCGTCATTCAGGACAAATTCAAGTGTCTTATTATAGCCTGTTGCAGTGATAACCATATTATACGGCTTATCCTCACCGAATACCGGTACATCTCTTGAAACAGCATCCATAATGATTGTTCCGTCATCATTTATAAGTTTCAATCCACGCTTGCCCGATGCCGCATAAGCTGTTTCATCAACCGTCACAGAAGATATATTTCTGATAAATGCCTGGAAGTCCTCGTCCGAAACATTATCGGCAGGAACTAATTTTTCACCGTCAAACTTTGCAGGCATATCGTCTGTCGAAATAACAAATGATGTATTTACAGTCGCATACTTGCCGTTACCGTCAGAAATTTCAAGGTTATAAGAACCGGGGAACTGCACTTTGTAATTGATGAAACCATCTTCAACAGAAAACTGTCCGTTGCCCGAAACAAAATATGTCTTTTCATAATCTTCGGGGAAACCTGTTGCTGTAAATGACGTTGCAATATCATTTATATTACAATCCGCAATTTCAACCGTATTCTCAAATTTTACGGGGATATAGATATTTACAGGTACAGTGTGATAGCCTGTTTCCGTAATGAATATAATATTGGTCAGTGTCTGTCCCATCAAACCTACATACTGTTCATATTTCAAAACATTTCCGTGCGGTTCACTCTTTTTAATTCCCGATGACCATGCTATTTCATCTCTCCAGATATTTTCAAGATGACGCATACCATATTTGTTACCCTCAGCCGTTTCAAGCACAACACCGTATATTGTGCCGAATTCCGATGTACCGCCTGAATTATTCAGACCGCTTACATCAAGCACATAGTCGCCCCATACCATTTCTGTTGACAATGAAACTTCTTTTTGTTCTTCTGTCGTATCGCCTATTACATTTGAAAAGACAACTTTACCGTCTTCAACCGTGATAAGTTTATATGCAGCCGGCACTTCTTCAACAGGCTCAAAATTATAGTTATTTTCCCCCAGCGTATCAAGAGTTGTTTGGGTAAGACCTACATAGTATCTTACACCCAGAATATCTCCTCCGTTTTCTGTTTCAACGGAATATGTGCCTTTGACAAGATTTTCATTTTTCCACTTACTTGCAGTTGCTGACGAAACGGTATCTACACCGTCAATGCCCTCGCCCTTATAGAACTCACCGTAAGGAACATTCATAATACCATATACAAGAGCTTCGGGAGCTTTTGTAAAAGTGAACGTCAAAGGAGTATTATAACCTGTTGCGTTAACAGTCATATTGTATGTCTTATCTTCTGCAAATACGGGTACGTCTCTCATAGCGGCATCTTTAATAACAGTACCGTCCTCTGCAATGATTTTTACACCACGTTTGCCCGATGTGGCATAATTATTTTCATCAACCGTTACCGAAGATATATTTCTGATAAATGCTTCAAAATCAGCCTGTGAAACTCCTTCTGCGGCAACTATTTTTTCACCGTCAAATTGTACGGGCATATCATCTGTCGAGATAACAAAACTTACAACCAAATCTGCATATTTGCCTTTTCCGTCCGAGATAGTCAGGGTATAATTTCCCGGAAATTCCACCTGATAATTGATAACACCATCTTCAACCGAGAACTGTCCGTTGCCCGAAACAAAATATGTCTTTTCATAATCTTCGGGGAAACCTGTTGTTGTGAAAGTTGTCGAATTGGCTTTTATATCGGCATTTTCAATTTCAACACCGCCATCAAACTTCACAGGTACATACAAATCAACATCTATTGTATGATAGCCTGTTTCGGTTATATAGGTGATTTCTTTAACTGTCTTTCCCATAAGGCTTTCATACTGTGCATATTTAAGAGTATTGCCGTGCGATTCAACGGTTTTAATGCCTGATGACCATGCAATCTGGTCTCTCCAAATATTTTCGAGATGTCTCATTCCATATTCACTGCCGTCATCTGTTTTGAGAACAATACCATAAATTGTACCGAAATCGGATGTACCATTGGCATTATTTACGGCATCAACTGTAATGGTATAGTCACCGTATTTTGAATCGGTGGATATAGAAGCTGTCTTGCCCTCAACATTCTCAAAATTGCCCACTATTTCCGAAAATACGGCTTTGCCGTTCTCCACAGTAACGTTTTTATACGCCTGCGGTACTTCATCGACCTTTTCAAAGTGATAGCTTTCATCAAGCTGTGAAAGGTCATCTTCACTGATGGCAACAAAATATTTTACTCCGAGAATATCTCCGCCACCGTTTTCCGTTTCAACGGAATATGTGCCTTTTACAAGGTTTTCATTTTTCCACTTGCTTGTTGTAGCTGATGAAACCGTGTCTACACCGTCAATGCCCTCACTTGAATAAAACTCGCTGTAAGGTATCTCCATAGTGCCGTACACAACATCAGATGCGTTTGCCGTAATCGTCAACGGTAAAGACGAACCCACAACAGCCGCACTCAACAAAACCGCAAAAACTGTTTTTTTACTCATATACTTCTCTCCCGTATATAAATTTAGGTTAAACACATAAAATTAGATACATTTAACGAATTATAGTTTAATACAATTAACTTCATTTGTCAAGAGAAAAAATTTTTTTTAAATACTTGACAAAATATAAAAATTATGATAGTCTTTATATTGGTTAGTTAAACAAAACTAACTTATATTTTTGTTGATAAGTTAGATAAATCTAATTGATTATATGGAGGCAAATATGAGTGTTGTTATAGTAGGCGGAAATGAATGTATGGTAAGGGAATACATGGAACTGTGCAGGGCTTATGACTGCAAGGCAAAGATTTATCCCAAAATGTGCAGAGGTTTACAGAATATCGGCAGTCCCGACCTTATGGTACTGTTTACCAATACGGTTTCTCACAAAATGGTAAGGTGTGCCATTGACGGAATAAAAAATCTGAATATTCCTGTAGAAAGATCACATAATAGCTCTAAAGCAGCTCTCAAAAACATTCTCGACAAATACGCAATGACAATTAGCAATTAACACTTAGCAATGAACATTTATTTTACGGAAAGGCTGATAATATATGTCGGAAGAAATCCTTGTCAGGCATTGTGCTCCTACTTTGATGGGACTTAAAACGGGAAATATGTTTTCATGCCGTTTTGAAACAAAAGAGGACGAACATAAAACCCTCACTGAAATGAACAGAAAACTTACTCCTAAAGGACTTCGTGTCATACCTTTAAGACATCATAACGGGGCAACTCTTATTTATCTTTACAGACCTTCAAAGTTAAAAAAAGACCTCAATACAAAACAAGCAGCCCATATTCTCGGAGAAATGGGATACTGCTGTGAAAATATAAATTTATGTCTTGTAAGTCTAATGAAAAAACTCCGACAAAATGATGATTTTCCCCATGAAATAGGGCTGTTTTTAGGTTATCCTCCCGAAGATGTATGCGGATTTATCACAAACAAGGGCTGCGGCTGCAAATGTGTCGGCTGTTGGAAAGTCTACGGTGACGAAAACAAGGCAAAACAAACTTTTGACAAATATAAACGCTGCACCGAACTTTGCTGTTCTCTTATGGCAAAGGGTTTCGGTATAGAAAATTTTACGGTATCGTGTTAAACAGTCTTTAAAGCGTCAATGCTTTTAGAATAAATTATTTTTTGAAAGGAACATTTTTATGAGTAAGATTGCAGTGGTATACTGGAGCGGAACAGGCAACACCGAAACAATGGCAAATGCCGTTATCAAAGGTGCAAAGGATAAAGGGGCGGAAGCAGAACTTTTTACAGCATCCGATTTCAATGCAGATATGGCAGATGATTTTGATGCTATTGCATTCGGCTGTCCTTCAATGGGCACCGAGGAACTTGAAGAAAGCGAATTTGAACCTATGTTCAGCTCTGTAAAAAATAAGCTCAATGGCAAAAAAATCGTACTTTTCGGCTCTTATGGCTGGGGTGACGGTGAATGGATGAGAAACTGGGAAGATGACTGCAAAAACTGCGGTGCTGTTCTTGCGGCTGAAAGTGTTATATGCAACGATGCTCCCGATGATGATGCTATCGCTAAGTGCGAATCTATCGGAGAAGCTTTGGTATAAGTATATTTAATCAGGGTTTTTGAATGAGTAAACAATTTATGAACAAAGCCAATTCATAACGATTGTATCAAGATATGAGGAATCCAAAAGGCACTGGAATTGCTTATC
>CACZZB010000014.1 GCA_902785555.1 uncultured Ruminococcus sp. | reverse complement strand
ATTCGTAATCAAGCTGTAAACATAGGGGACAACTGTTTTTTCGGGGATTTTATCAATATCCTGTAAATTCAATATTTTTATCATTTTCTTTTCCTCCTGTTTGAAATAGTAAAAGGACACCTGCTGTTTGTGTGACAGTAGGTGTCCTTTGCATATTTGCTTTATTTAACTTTTCTCATTAGTTTGCACGACACACGCACCAGCGAATATATTCCTTATCACTCAACGGTCTCTCGCTACCACAAGAGCTCGCATGACACACGCACCAGCGAATATATTCTGCCTGCATTTGAATTGTTGATAACAATTAGTCTTCTCGCATGACACACGCACCAGCGAATATATTCCGTCTGTTTTTTGCCGCAGAAAAGGCAATATGTACTCGCATGACACACGCACCAGCGAATATATTCTACTGCTGATATGTCTAAGTTTACGGATTATGTTCTCGCATGACACACGCACCAGCGAATATATTCGTAGTGGCGGTTGCCTTATTTGTCTTGATACTATACTCGCATGACACACGCACCAGCGAATATATTCATATATCTATTGTTCGTTGTAAGGATAAAACCAACTCGCATGACACACGCACCAGCGAATATATTCCAACAGAATAAATCAAGCCCTTGCAAATTGCTCTCTCGCATGACACACGCACCAGCGAATATATTCGTTCAGCCGGTCACTGCTTAAAAGCATACTTGTTCTCGCATGACACACGCACCAGCGAATATATTCCGTGTTCTGGCAGTTGGGTCGAGTTGTGGTATGTTACTCGCATGACACACGCACCAGCGAATATATTCGACTTCGGGCAACGGTTATATATGGGGACTTATACTCGCATGACACACGCACCAGCGAATATATTCATGTCACTTGCTAATGGTTTCGCAGGAGTAAATCACTCGCATGACACACGCACCAGCGAATATATTCACAGAACTTATTGCACCTTTGCAAAAATACGTTCTCGCATGACACACGCACCAGCGAATATATTCATAAGCCTTTACAATTCCGTCAACTCTTGATGTCTCGCATGACACACGCACCAGCGAATATATTCCGCAAAAGTGACGCATATCAATGTGCACACGGATTAATATGTGTGCAGTTTACCTTACCGAGTGTATCTGATGCTGAAAAAATTCAGTCTTATTCATACTTTCTCGATTTTCGGACACCGAGTCGCCCGTAAAAGCAGTGCGAATACTGTGGTATTTTTATGTATGCTTTACATTCGCACCGTCTTTTAATTCCTGTTCGATTATCATATCGATATTTTCTATGCTGATATTCTGACTTGCATTATAATCTGCGTTACATTCAAAACCGCATTTCAGACAAAGAAAATGTGCTTGTGTTTTTCTGTTTTCCTTGTCAATGTATCCGCATTTACTGCACCTTTGACTTGTGTACTGCGGTTTTATCAGCTTGAATTTGATACCGTTTTCTTCTGCTTTGTATTTAATTTTTGTCTGAAGGTCATAATATGTCCAATTTTTCAAAAAGCGGTCTGCATCAGCAGTAATTCCTGTCAGTTCTTCCATCTGAATGACACCGCAATTATTTTTTAACGCATAATCAATCAGTGATTTGCTGTATTTATGATTGATTGTGTCACGAAATCTTGCAATTTTGTCACTAATGTTATAGGCAGGCTTGTTACGGCACTTGATACCGTGACCTTTTCTGCCTTCACCGCAGTTTTTGCCCTGTTTCAGCATGGAAATTTTTCTTGCTTCCACTGTTCTTCTGAATTTTTCTATTTCACCGCCGTGAATCGTAAAGCGGTCATAATCACCATACACAGAGGCACACATCGGATAGGCGATTCCAAGGTCAACACCAAGAATTTTATTGCTGTCCAGATTTTCGTTTTTACTTACAGAAAAGGAATAGCAAAGATTGATGTACCATTTGTTCTTTTTTCTGTCGTAAAACATTTCGCTTTCTGATATTTTATATTCGTTTGACAAACATCTCTGAATGATAGTTTCGGCAGATTTATTATCACGAATCAAAAATCTGAAACGAATCATCGTACTTGCAAAGTCATGTTCTTTGGCATAGGAACGATTGACGAGATTGATATTTGCAAAATATTGACCGCCTATATATTCAATATGTATTGATTTGTTATGCAGTGACAGTGGCTGGGCTGCTTTGTAGCTGATAACGGATTTTACTCCTTTTATCATATCTGCTTTTGCATTTTTAAATTCCTTTACGGTATTTCTTGTAGTAGACGAACAATTTGCTGAATATAAATCATTATTATTTTTAAACTTGTCATTGACATATCCGTCTAATGTATAGGACAGGATTTCTTTTTCAGAGGGATAGGCATGATGTTCTTTATAGTAATCACTTGAAAAATTCTGATATTCCCAACAGTATTGGATAGTCTTATTCTTGATAGTTCGGGTTTGTCTTTGTAATTCCCAAAGTAATTTATTTATATCCTGATAACTGATAATTTCTCCATTTTTATCTTTGTGTTCAGAAATCAGATATATACGCACAACCTTGTTCATGTATATATCACCTCTCACCATATTTATTATAACATTTATTCAAAAAATGTCAATAATTTCAATATATTATTTTCAGTTTCCGACTTTGTTCCCGATTTGCTCCGATTTCCGAAATAATGTTTATATGACTATTTCCTTTGATTTCTGTCAGTTTACGTAAATCAAAATTTATATCTTATGTGATAGTATAAACTGCACGATTTCTTTGAAAAACAAGCACGAAAAAAGACTGTATCATAACGATACAGTCTTTTAATTGGTGCGAGTGACGGGACTTGAACCCGTACGTCGTGCAACACACGCCCCTCAAACGTGCCTGTCTGCCAATTCCAGCACACTCGCATTTATATTAATTTTTATGTTCTCCTCAGAACAGTATCTATTATAACCTATTGAAATGGATTTGTCAAGCTTTTTTTTCTGAAATTATAAAAAATCTTTGATTTCTTTTATTTCCAATAAAAAAATCTTCGGAATGTTCCGAAGATTTTTTGTTTACAGCATAAATGCTAATGTTATATATATACCGTAATATATAAAGACAAAAATTGATGTCAATGAAAACACTATAACCGATAAACTTGTAAAATAACCTGACAATACAAATATTCCCGATTTTTTTCTCAATGATTCTTTTAATCCCAATCCTATGAACAAGGCTCCTATAAGTATCAGAGGCATAGCATATCTTATTTGTTCGGTACAGATATACGGATATTTTATGCAGAAATATTCATATGAAACCAAATATACAATATATGCCGAACCAAAGAAAACTTTATATATAATATCAAAGCTGTTTTTGGAAAAAATAACATATATCATCAGAACAAAAGCTGTCAGAGCAATTATAACAGTTGTCCATAAAGTAACATAACCCATCCAAAAACCGAATTGAAACCGGATAATACCGGTATCTGAAGCAGAGGTCTTTAATAAAGCTACTATGGGATTATATTCATTGAATGTATCTTCATACTCAATTGTATTAAAATACGGATTTGAAAACAATTTTGGACTGAAATCAAATATTCTTTGTATTATATTTTCCGGGATATACTGTTCTTCAAGAATACTTTCAGGAACATATCCAAACGGTACACCAAATCTTATGAAATTCCTAACATACCAATACAGTGACAAAGGTGCAGCCAAACCCAAAAATGCACACATCTGCCCAAAATATCTCCAAAAAGTTTTTTTATCTTTGAGCATTACTTGTTTTATCAGAGAATATAAAAATATTACTGCAACAGATAGTGCAATAAGTGCAACAGACATCTTTGACAACATTCCCAAGCCGAAAAATAAAGCTATTTTAAGAATATTTCCGAGAGTGGGCGATTTATACCATCTTAAAGTATATAGTATACACAAAAATGTAAACATCAATGAAAGAATATCATTATTAAAGAATTCCCCTACAAACATAAATGCCGGTGAAAATGCGACTATTGCCGAAGAACATATCACAGCCGCTTTTTTCAGCTTCATTTCCTTGAATATCAGATATGCACATACTGTCGATATCATTGTATAAAGCACAGGAGGATATTGTACGTTTTGTACGGCTATCTTCAGATCTACTCCGCACAAAGTCTGCAGTCTCAATAAAAAAGCCTCTATAAGATGATGCAATGGCGGATGATAATACTGCCACTTCAAGCGTGGGTCAAATTGCGGAAGAACAAAATTATTGTCGTAAAGATATTCTATGTATCCGTCATGTCCTCCACGCCCTGAAAAAAATCCTCCCATATCCCACTGTGAAAGATTGAATTTTGATGTCATAAGAAAAAACAAATGCATAATACTGCTCAGCAACATTATTACCAATATTATCCTTTTCTCACACCATTTTTTTCGGATACTCACATACACGGAATATATTATAACACCTGCCATAAGGAATAAGAATGGTATCATATCATTTCTTGAATTTATGGCGGGACTGCTTTTGACATGGTCGAAAGTATACATCATTATTCCTGCATATATAACTCCACACAGCATATATAAAGGGGCTTTTTGCTTTTCTTTGGAAATCTTTCTTATCTTTTCTTTCCGCTTTGCAAAAAGATATGAAAATATACCAAAAAAAACAATTGCTGCAAGATAGCTTATCGAAATGACCCTGTCTATTTTAAAACAAGCAAATGATACAAAAAAAAATCCCCACAATAAAAATGTAAATAAAAAAGGATGTTTGTATATTTTATTTATACTCATTATATCCACACTTTCAACAAAAAATATACTTACAGTTTAACATGAATAAAGCATTATGTCAATGCTGTCTGACGGTACATTTTTTGTACAAAAATTTGTAAAGTTTTTTTATAAAGTATTGACTAAATTTTTTAAAAATATTATAATAATATCAAAGATTCTAATATCTTAGTTCATGTATCCTTTGGGGCAGGATGCTTGATCACACCTCTTTTCTTAAAAAATGATTTTGAAGGCGACCAAAGGACACCGTTTTTTCATACATTCGGTGTCCTTTGGTTATTTGTTATTATAAAATATTGTTCGATATCTTCAAGGGTCTTGTAAAAGCTCTTTTAAGAAAATATATGACCCCTGTAATTATCATCAGTACGAATCCTACTATCGTATCTGTAATGACAGGCATAATATAAGATATATCCTTGAAGCTCGCATTTATCACGTCGAAAGCTTCGGAAACCGCTATTCCTCCTCCGTTTCTCTCTATCAGTATCGCCATGCTTGCTACCATTGCAAGATATTCCGCAATCAGAAATATAATTCCCGAAATGCCGGCACATATCAAAGCACTTTTGACGGTCGCCCTCCTGCCTGTTATTACAAACCCCATAAATGACGGGATTATGACCATAATACCACCCGTTCCGAAAGTGGGAATGAATTGATACAACAGGATATATATACACGCTCCGAATACCGCTCCGAAAAACGCTCCTATAAGTCCCAACTTCATATTTTGTTTTTTCTTGATAAACTTGTTTTTGCGTATCTCATACTGTCTTTTCTTTCGTACAAGGCAATTATCGCATATTGCCACAGGTTCTGTTCCGACTATATACAGACCCGTTTTTCTCGGTCTTGAGCATACTTCGCACAGCGGCTGCAATATCTCAGCTTTGAAAAGTTCTGTCATAAAATGAACCAGCTGTTTCAATTCTTCTTTGTCTATATCCGAATCTATTGTTATTTTCAGATTTATCTTTATATATTTATCCGAATATTTCGCCTTGGCAACATAATTTTTATGTTTTGTTTCATATTCTTTCAGTCTTTTTTTCAGTTCCGCTGCCGAAGATGTCCCCGTCTTTACGGTGAGCGAATATCTGCTTTTCTTCTCACAGAATTTTATGACAGTCCTGAATCCCTCAAAGCTGTTGAAAGCAAACTTCAATTTTTCGTTATACCGATATCCGACTGTTATCATAAATTCCTGAAATTCACTTTCTGTCACTTTATCACCGCCTTACATAAGCTTTATCATACGGTTTTTAACTTTTTTGTCATTGTTATATTGAAATACACAGCATACCGCACCGAGAATGAATGTAATAAATCCGGCAAAGTGATTATAAATGATCTCGCCTGTCGCATCAGGGTCTGTAAGATAGACCGGTATCAGCTCAAATGCCTCCGAAAATGTAAAGCCGTATTCCTTGACCGCATTGAATATATCAACGCCCATTGCAAAATACATTCCTGCAAGCAAAAATACAAACGATACACAAAGAGATATTATCATACCTGAAAGAGTCATCTTTTTTCCGAGCTTTTTGAACCCGAAATATCCGAATATCCCCGCAAATGCTCCTGCAATCATAGATATCTTTCCGAGAAGTGATGTTATTATCCATAAAACTGCACCGCCAAGTCCTCCGAGAACCGCTCCCAATACTCCGAGAGGATAATTTGTTATCACTTGATTTTCTCTGTACATATTTCCTGCAAGCTGACTCTGGGTATTATAAAAACAGTTTTCGCACAGTGCCGCAATATTATTTTCTATCACATAAATATTCGCATTGCCTTCATTTCCGCATGACGAACAGCACGGTACACAGCCGAACTGACTTATACAGTAATTTATAAAACTTACCGAATCGTTCATGCATTTGGTAATATCCGGTGTAATATCGGCTATATACCAGACAATAATTATCTGTTTTCCGTCAAACACGGCATTTTTTATTATCTTTTTTCTTTCAGATGCAAACTGCTGTATTGCCTCACGCATATAAGCTGCGGCATTTTCATCAACAGGTCTGCACGCTGCGGAAACTATATAATTTTTTGTGCTCGGCTCAAGGTCAACAGTAAAACATACACCGTTTATTTTATTATACCCGTTAGCCGTCAGTGTATCATAACCGAAACCTATACTTTCAAGCTGTTTTTGATAACTTGCCATTTTTTATTCACCTCATGTAAATTCGCTCTATTCATTATACTATATAAAAGTTTTTTTTTCAACAAAACATCACAATTTATTTAACGAATGAAAAAATCCACCCTGTTTTATTTCAGGATGGATTTGATTTTTACTTTCCAACACAAAAACGGGCAAATATCTTATCCGTCACGGCTTCCGTGACTCTTTCTCCCGTGAGTTCAAGCAGACTGTTTATAGCTTCCTCTATGATGACCGTGACCGCATCAAGTGTGATTCCCAAAGAAACAGCTTCAATGGCTTCTTTTATGAAATTAAATGCACTTTCTGCCGAATTCCTTTGCCTTTCCGTGGCAAGGATACCCTGTGATGAATCAAGCTCTGATGTACCCACTATTTCGGCAACTTTCCTTTCAAGTTCACCCGAACCGCTTCCCATAAGTGCCGATATGAAAACGGTATTTTTTATCTTTGACCTTATGTATTCCGTATCCAGCTTTTGTTCAAGGTCTGTTTTGTTTATGACGGCAAGTGCAGGTGCGTCTTCAAGCAGGTCTATAAGAGCCTTGTCGTCATCCGAAAGCGGCTGTGATGAATCAAATACCGCCAATACAAGACCAGCTTTCATTATCCTGTCTTTTGCACGTTCAACACCTATCTTCTCAACGGGGTCATCTGTCAGGTGAATGCCTGCCGTATCCGAAAGATTCAGCGGGATATCTCCGAGCATTACCGTTTCTTCGATAACATCACGGGTCGTTCCCGGAACATTCGTTACAATAGAACGCTCACAACCCGAAAGAAGATTCATAAGAGTCGATTTTCCGACATTCGGTCGCCCTGCTATAACTGTATCAACACCTTCTCGTATAATTTTCCCTGCATCGTATGTTTTCAGCAGAGAATCAAGTTCATCCTGACAGCTTTTTAGAGTGGCAATAAGATGGTCATTTTCTATCTGCGGTATATCTTCTTCCGGATAATCCGCCCATGCCGAAAGATGTGCGGCTGTATTTACGAGAATATCACGGACACTGTCTATACGCTGACGGAGCTTTCCCTCCATGCACGAAAGAGCCGCTTTTGCCGACTGTTTTCCCCTTGCAGAGATTATATCCATGACCGCTTCGGCTTCAGTAAGACCCATTTTACCGTTGAGAAATGCCCTTTTTGTAAATTCTCCCGGCTGAGCCGAAACTGCACCGTTTTTCAGGACTGCCCTCAGAACTCTCTTTGTTACATACAGTCCTCCGTGACAGGAAATTTCAACGACATCTTCACCCGTATAGCTGTGGGGGGCTTTGAAAACAAGTGCAACGGCTTCATCTATCTGTTCGTCACCGTCATATACCATTCCGAATGTTGCCGTATATCCTTTCATCTGTGTTATATCTTTATCCGAAACAGATTTAAAAACATTCTTTGCTACCTGACACGCATTTTCTCCCGAAATTCTTATAACTCCCATACCGCCTATGCCGTTGGCTGTGGAAATGGCAGCGATAGTATTTTCCATTAGAAAAACCTCCTTATATCAAAAACAGATACATTATTTTTATCAAACAATGTATCTGTAATCTTTTCACTTATTATTCATCTGCATCCGTTTTTTTGACTTCAATCCTGCCGTAAAGAGAAGTATCGGGACGTTCATTTATGCTTGTTCTGACAGCTTCGTCCTCAAATGTACTGAAAGTGCTGTCCTGAGGATGTGCCTCGTCTTCCGAATACTGTCTTCTCTGATATCCTGTTGTACGGGGACGCTTGTTATATGAGCCGTCTTTGTTGAAGTTGCTTGAACGGGGCTTTCTTGAGCCTTTGTTATAGGGTTTGTAGTCGGGATCGGGACCTATTACAACATGACGCTGAAGTTCTTCGCCCTCACTCCATGATGACGCTCCTCTTACTTTTTGTACAGCCGTATGGATTATTCTTCTCTCGTATGGATTCATAGGCTCAAGAACGGTTTTGGCACCTGTCTTGATAGCCTTGAATGCGAGCTTTCTGCCGAGTATCTCAAGAGTCTTTTCTCTTTTTTCACGGTAGTTTCCGATATTTACGGATATTCTGTAATAGCTCTGATCAACGTGATTTGCAACAAGTCCTACAAGATACTGCAATGCGTCGAGAGTTTCACCTCTGTGACCGATTATTGCACCTACGTTCTCTCCGTCAAGGTTTATAACAGCACCGTCTTCGGTTTCTTCGGAAGTGACCTGGATGTCACCGACATCCATATTTCTGATGATTTCTGAAAGATAATCCTCTGCACATTTGAGTGGGGTTATCTCAACGAATGCTCTTACTTTTGCGGGGCTTCCTCCGAATACTCCCAAAAATTTTTTTTCGGGCTGCTGCAGAATTTCAAATTGAGTATTTTCCTGCTCTGTTCCCAATTCCTGACACGCTTTTTTCTTGGCATCTTCAATGGTGTCTGCTGTTACTGTAGTTTCACGCAGCATAAAAAATTCCTCCTGTTATTTTTTTCTTCCCTGATAATCACTTTTTGAATTTTTGGAATTAGACTTTTTCTTTTGATTCTGTTTTTTGGAACGGCTATTGTTTTCAACAGCCTGATTATTTTCGTTTTTGATTTTCTCTGAAGGCGGTATATAATCCGGAGCTTCAACAAATTCTATATCTTTTTCCTGCTGTCTTCTCAGCTCTACCCTGTGGGCTTCCGCACGGGCTTCTATAATGCTCGGACTGTAAAAGATATTCATAAGTACCGACTGTATAAAACCGAGAACGGTTGAGGCTATCCAATAAAAACCTACCGCACCGGGTACCGTATAGGCTATCCATGCAGACATCAGGGGCATCATCAGTATCATTCCCACCATACAGCCCTGCATTTTTGTACCGTTCATTTTCTGCATTATCAGCATACTTGCAACCGAAGTTACAAAACAAAGTACGGGTATCAGCCAGAGCATTGACTGAAATGAACTTGTACTCGGAGTTGCCAGCAAATCCCAGCCCAGAAAATTAAATCCGTTTTTGAAATGATTGATATTTTCAATATCAGATGCACTGAAAAGCGACTTGCCGCTGCTGTCAACGAGATATTTCTGAAGGACATCAAAATATTTCAGAATACTTATCTCACCGTATCGTATATTTATTGAACTTCCCATACCCGGCAAAGTCGAAAAGCTTTGCAGAGCAATTGAGATTTTTGAAGAAGCTATATGGATAGTGTTTGACAGAGGGCTTATAACAGAATAATATACTCCAAGCATAACTATCATCGGAGCTATCATGGTACTGCAGCCTGCTGTCGGACTGATTCCCTCTTTTACCATAAGTTTCTGTACTTCTTCATTGGCTTTCATACGGTCATTGCCGTATTTTTCCATAATTTCACGCTGTTTTTTCTGAAATCTCGTATTTGCCGCCATAGATTTCTGCTGTTTGACCGAGAAAGGCAATAATATCAATTTTACAATAATAGTAAATACAATAATAGCAAGTCCGAAGTTCTTAAAGAGCAAAAACGCCCACCACAGAATATAGCCGAAAAGACTTCCGACTAAATTAAAAATATCCATTTAACGAGTACACATTCCTTTCCCAAAAAAATATCAATTTTGAAGTCAGGAAATGCTCATTCATTCTCCAAACTCCACTTTTTCACTTTTTATCTTTTTATAGTCTATTCTTTTGAACTTATCGGGGACAGGGTCATAGCCCCCTGCCGAAAACGGATTGCACCGAAGTATTCTCCAGACAGTCAAAAAAGTGCCTTTGCCGGCACCGAAACGGGATAAAGCCTGTATGCCGTATGACGAGCAGGTCGGGTAATATTTGCACGACGGCGGAGTAAATGCAGAGATATACTTCTGATAAAGCCGTATAAGCCAAATAAGCAGGCGTCTCATTTCAAAACACCTGCCTGTTTGAGCTGTTTTTTCATTGAACGCAGAATATCATAGCTTTTGACAAAAGGAGTCTTTCCTCTTGCGACAAACACAATATCATAGCCTGTCTTTACATCATCCGAAATTTCCCTGAAAGCCTCTCTGATGATCCTGCGGGATCTGTTACGCAAAACGGCCTTGCCGATCTTTTTTCCTGTTGTGATACCTATTCTTGTAATTTTTGAGCGGTTTCTTATTACATAAGTGACCAGAATACCCGACGCATAAGAACTGCCACGCATATATACACGACGAAAATCCTTATTTTCTTTTATAGTGACAAGTTCCATATTCAAAACCATCTTTCATCACACAGTTTTTGTATCAAGACCGTATGCTTTTTTCGCAAAAAGCAAAAATCAGTAGGAAAGTTTCTTTCTACCCTTTGCTCTTCTTCTTGCAAGAACCTTGCGGCCGTTTGCAGTAGACATTCTCTTTCTGAATCCATGCTCCTTTTTTCTGTGGAGCTTCTTGGGCTGATATGTTCTCAGCATTGAAACTTCCTCCTTTCACAGGGCTTGATTTTTCCCTCTTTATAAAATTCAAGATATAACCTTGCACCATAGAATTATACCCCAAAACATACTATTCTGTCAATAAAAACTTTTACTTAATAAAAAATTTTCCCTTTTTGGATATAAAATTTCTCTTTATAACAGGTTTTTTTACAATTTTGTAATTACTTGAAACATTAGCCTATAAAAACTTGCAATTTGTATTCGGTTTATGATATAATGCTTTAGAGTATATGTTATCTTGAAAAAACTATGGGCACCGTACTGCCCGTCCATAAATATATAAAAAATTTTAGTACGGAGAATGGCGGTATTATATATGTCACAACTGTGCTTCGGCTGCATGAAAGAAAATAACGGCGAAAAAATATGTCCGTACTGCGGTTTTGATAAAGATACGGAACAGTCCCTCCCTCATCTTCCTTTGGGAACCAAATTACAGAATGAAAACTATATTGTCGGCAAAAAAATATCAAGCAGTGCTGAGGGCGTTAAATATATAGGCTACAGCAATACAATGCACTCGCCTGTTATCATCAATGAATTTATGCCTGCAGGGATAGCAGGGAGAGTAAAAGGAAAAAACAATATCATTGTCAGAAGCGACTACGAAAAAAGATATGATGAACTCCATCAGGAATTTCTTAAATATTACAGGAACATTGCAAGATTCAGGGACGTAAAGGCTATTACTCCCATATTCGACATCTTCAGCGAAAACAATACATCATATACTGTCGAGGAATCGTATGAATCTATATCTTTTGAAGAATATCTCAAAAAGCGTGGCGGAAGCCTTGAATGGAATACCGCAAGACCTCTTTTCATGCCTCTGGTATCTGCACTTTCATCACTCCATCAAGCTGAAACAGGTCATTACGGCATTTCTCCGTCCAACCTTGTAGTCACTGCTGACGGCAAGCTCAGACTTAAAGGCTTTGTCATCAGTGAAATGAGAAAAACAGGCGGTTTCCTCGAATCTGAACTCATGGACGGTTGTGCGGCTCCCGAACAGTACAGGGAAAATGGTGTCCTTGACGAATCTACCGATGTTTACGGACTTACAGCGGCTCTTTTCTACACTCTTACCGGAAACCTTCCCGAAAAAGCAAGTGAACGCAAATCCGACGGCAAGCTGTCTATATCAACTGCCGTTTATAAAAAGCTTCCTCCTCATATAGTACAGGCATTGTCAAAGGGCTTGCAGGTCGACAAAACCCAGAGAACAAAAACTTTTGAGGAACTTCGTACAGAGCTTTCTTCCGCACCTGCAGTAAAGGCTATACAGAATGAAGCCAACAGAAAAGAAATACAGACTCAGACCGTACAGCGATACATCCCCAAAAAGAAAGAGGGCATACCCGGCTATGTATGGGGAATACTCGGAGTCCTTGCAATAATGCTCATACTTCTTGTAGTCGGTACATATTGGATACAGACTAATCCCGAGGCTTTCCAGAAAATATTCGGAAACAATGAAATTGAAACTTCAACTGACGAAAATTCCGACATCAATCCTTATCTTATGAAGATACCTAATCTCATTGGTCAGAAATATGATGATATTATCGCTATGCAGAATGATGATTCCGAATATAAGATAGTAAAATCAAACGAAGAAATGTTCAGTGAGCAGGAAGAAGGTACTATTGTAAAACAAAGTCCCGTTGAGGGAATGTCTGCCGAAAAGGGTGTTATAATAGTCGTTACTGTCAGCAAGGGTCCTCAGAAACGTGAACTTCCCGCAATAAGCGGACAGTCCCTTGAAGCTGCCGTCGAAGCACTCGGTAAACAGGGTTTTATCGCATCCGGTGTATATGTGGCAAGTGATACCGTTGAAGAAGGAAAAGTTATCGGCTATGAAAACTACAATGCAGGTGATATGGCTTCATACGGTTCAAAAATCGTTATAAGCATAAGTCAGGGGCCCGAAAATTCCAACTGATATCAATAAAAAAATCACGGAGTACAGATTATTTTCTGTACTCCGTTTTGCATTTCAGTTTTCTTTCATTCAGAAGTTCATCAACTTTATCTTTCGGAAGATGTTTCACGGTATGGAAATTCCTGTTTTCAAAATACAGATATACTCTCACACTGCAGGTATCCGCAAATCTCTGCGGAATACTCTGTGTCACTTCAACCGACTGTATCTTATCAAACGGAACATAATATGTTTTCAGTGTCAGTCCGCTGAAACCGCATATTACTATATATTTTGAACTTATCCCCAAATGTGCGTATCGGTGTGAAAATATCCTGAAAAGCATCCACCAGAATAACGGTACAAGCAAAAATAAAAGAAGTGCCTTGAAAATATCGTTTATAACACTGAAATTATCGGCAAGCATTATTACAATAACCGTTATTGCCGTTACAAAAAACGGAAAATACAAATATGACGGGAGAGTATTTTTTGCCGTGTAAACACTTTTCCTTTCCTTGCGGGAAATCTTTAAAAGCCTGTTCAGAGCCTGAAAAAAATCCTTTTTGGACTGCGGTGCAAGGATTATACTCTTATCTCCTTTGAGCTTCCCCGAACCTATCGTAACTATCCCTGCCGTATAAACTCCCATAAGGTGCATCAAAAGACTTTGTTCCACTGTAACCGCTGATATGCCGCTTCTTTTGATGAACGATATATTCTGATTTACAAATCCTTTTGATATAACTATATATTCCCCCTGATTATATGTCCTGAACCTTGCGTATCTCATAAAGCACACAAGCATTGATACTGCCCAGCCTATCATCAGAACACTTGCCGCTCCTGCCGTTGCAGGGGGAATGTTCAGGGCAATCAGCCTAAGACGAAAATCCGACTGTGTACGGAAAATGTTATTTGCAAGTTCATTTCCGGCAATGTTACCCAGTCTTGAAATAACCGGTGATATGAACAAAAAACCTGTTGCAGGATTTGCCCAGAATGCACACATCAGCAATGTATTCACGAAATTCGCTTTTACACAGGATACCTCCGGATTAAGCTCATGTATTTTCATAAGAATTATATTTGTATTTTTCTTTGAAAAATAAGCTGAAATATCATATTGCTTGCTTAATCCTGCCGGAGTGTCAAAACATACCTTGACTGCTCCGAAAACCGATGCAAATGCTTCAAAATCAAAAACAATGGTCTGTATCTTTGAATAAGGTACTGTGAATCGTCTTTTGATAAAAAGACCGTCTTTTATCTGTATACCGTCTTCAATAAGCCTGTATCTGTAACAACTGTATGAATAGACAGCGTATGAAATTATTGCAAAGGCGTACAGGGCGTTGAAGCCGAGTGCCGTAACGTATTCAAAAATATCCCTCGGACGGTACAAAAACTGCTGTATCACCGATATCAGAACAAGTACCACCGATATTTTCAGCTTTTTTATTATCGAAAACGGATGCGTTTTCTTATACTTTCTTTTCTCCATTCATTTCACCTTGTTTTCCGTTTTCAATGTAGTTTTTAAGACGATAGGCATTTATAAGCGTTATCTGACTGACACTTTCAAAAGACCCTGCCATCAGAAGCCTTAATGAGCACAGACCGAAAATCCTCTGTATGGGTCCCTGCGATATTATACAGTACTGTATCTTCGATATCTGTATTTTTGATTCGTGGTATATGAAAACTCCGCTGTTTATCGATACAATATCATTTTCAAAAAAATATCCGCAATGTTTGTACAATAACGGGAAATATAATTTTATCGCAATAATATATGCGGATAATCCCAATATCCCCAAAACTACCGCCCAGAACGGAAAAAATACAAATAATCCTCCGTCAATGAATGAAAACAATATCAAAATAACAGTTGACCTTATCCGCCATAGCATTATACTTTTCTCCGAAAGAAGATTGTTTTTGAATATCCTGTGAGGTTCTGCTTTTTTCAGGAATTTTTTGACCGACTGTTTTTTCATTTTTTCCACTCTCCACTCTGAATAATAATTTTATCATAAAAGTTATGCAAAATCCATTCAATTTTGTTAAATTTAGGTAAACAAAATTAATTGACGTAAAAGAATTTTTGTTATAAAATATATGAGTAAAATTATATAAATCGGGAAGTGTATTTTTTTATGAATCGTACAAAAGAGGCAGTATTGTTGATGTCCTCTCTTTCTGTATATAAGGGGATAATGCAAAGGACTGTCGCAAAGGCTTATTATAAACTTCTTCTGGCTTTTGACAAGGATATATTTGAATTTTGCAGAGCCTGGGGAGAATTTTTTGCAGTTCTCTGTGACAGGGGCTGTTCCGACAACTTCGCAAAATGTCTTACGGAAACCGTTTTATTTGATGAAAACGCTTTTTCGAGAGCATCTGCACAAGGTATTCAAAAAGAACTCCCATCAACAGTTTTAAATGCCGTACAGCGTGACATTGACGCTATAAGAAAACTCGGCAGTCTTTCTCCCGACATCATTCTCAACGAATATAAATACAAAGATGAATTGGGCACTTTATCGGAAAATCTCCCGTTATGGAAATGCGGTCGGCCTGTCAGCGAATTTTCCGACGAGAACACAATAGACCGCCTTGCGGAATTCTATTTCAGAAACGGATGCGGTGTATTCGCAAGATACAAGGCTTTTATATGGAGAGAACATGACATACAGCCTGTCATACATCCCGACAGTATAAGATTGTCTTCCCTCAAAGGCTATGACACTCCAAGGGGGATAGTTGTAAATAATACCCTTGCTTTCTTAAAGGGTATAGAAAGCAACAACTGTCTTTTGTATGGTGACAGGGGTACTGGAAAATCTTCTACCGTCAAGGCAATTTTGAACGAATACTCCAAAGACGGTCTCAGAATGGTCGAAATGCCAAAGGAAAGATTATCCGAATTCCCGCTGCTCGTGGATAAAATAGCTCCTCTGCCTCTCAAATTCGTTATATTCATAGATGACCTGTCATTTTCGGGTGAGGATAAGAGCTATGCCGAATTAAAAGCTGTATTGGAGGGCAGTCTTGCCGCAAGACCCGAAAATACTCTTATATATGCGACTTCAAACAGAAGGCATATCATCAAGGAAACTTTCTCCGACCGTGACGGAGATGATATGCACCGCAATGATACCATTCAGGAAATGATGTCACTGTCCGACAGATTCGGGATAACTGTCAATTTTTCAAAGCCCGATAAGGAACAGTATCTTGAAATTGTCAAAAGTCTTGCAAAAGAATCGGGCATTGACACCGTAACAGAGGAACTTTGTGCCAAAGCCGAAAAATGGGCTATCCAAAAAGGAGGACGTTCACCCAGAGCGGCAAGACAGTTTATAAGACAGCTTTCAATAGAATAAATATTTTTTGGAAAAGGAAAGATGGAAAAGTGAAAATGAAAAAAATAACCGCAATTGTAATCAGTATGATAATGATATTGGGACTTGCAGGCTGTTCATACGGCGGCAATAACGGAGAATATCCCGTACAGGTGGCAGGATATACTTTTGAAAAACAGCCCAAAAATATCGTATGTCTTGATGATTCCGTGGCTGACATACTTATAGCCTGCGGATATGCCGACCGTATAAAAGCCCGTTCAAACGAATGTACACAGGAGGAAATCCAAGATATAAAAACAGTCGGGGCAGAAAACAAGCCCGACATTAAAAAAATAATTTCCGCAAAGCCTGATGTTGTATTCGCTGACAAAAACTTGTCTAAGGATATCAAGAAACAGCTTGAAGAAAAAAATATAAATGTCCTTAGCATGATACAGGCAAAAAACAATGATGAACTCAGGATACTTTATGAAAGCGTATGTGCAGTAGCCGGAGGAAATAATTCCGGAAGGTCAAAGGGGATCAAAAAATCAGAATCGGTTATAAATACAATGGAGGATCTGCAAAGGATAGTTCCCGAAAAACAAGTTATAGTCACAGCCTGCTATATGTATGACGCTGACGGAAATGTTGCATATAATGACAGCTTCGGAGGAAAACTGTTTGAATATGCAAATGCCGTAAATGTATGCGGTCTTGAAGACAGCGATATATTTCAAAAGATAGTTCTTTCAAACCCTCAGTATATATTCTGTGATACGGGAGTCAAAGAAAAACTTGCAAAAAGCGAAATGTTCAAAAATCTTAAAGCAGTCAAAGAAAATAAAGTCTATGAGATAGATAAAAATTTATTTGACAGACAGGGCAACAGCATTACACAGGTACTTTCACTCTTTATTGAAACAATGTATCCCGAAATTTCAAGTGACTCATCAGGAGAACCTTCAAATAAACCGCAACAGTCGTCAGATATTGAAGAATCATCAATGACAGAGGAATCATCAAAGATAGAGGAATCTTCCGAAGAATCATCAAAGATAGAGGAATCTTCCGAAGAATCATCAGAGACAGAGGAATCTTCCGAGGAATCATCAGAAACAGAAGAATCTTCCGAAGAATCATCAGAGATAGAGGAATCTTCTGAAGAATCATCAGAAACAGAGGAATCTTCCGAAGAATCGTCAGAGCCTGAGCAGTCATCCATAGTTGTAACCGCTGATGATTCACTGAATATAACTGCCGGAATGAGATTCTACTTGGGCGACGAGAATGAAAATGTAAAAATCGTGCAGAAAAGACTCAAAGACCTTGGCTATTTTAAGAATGACGAAATAACGGGCTATTACGGAGATGTGACCGCAAAGGCTGTAAGTGATTATGAAGTGACTAACAGGATAGACCCTGACGGCAATCTCAGCACACCTGAATTATATTTGCTGTTCTCCGATGAGGTTCTTCCTGCACAGTAAGACAGGAGTGATATTATTGTGATATATATAACAGGTGATACACACAGCGAATTTAAAAGACTGAAAAACGGTCTTTTTAAAGCAGCTTCAAATGATACCCTCATAATATGCGGAGATTTCGGCGGAATTTGGGACAGCAGTCCCACAGAAAAATATTGGCTTAATTGGCTCTCTCAAAAACCGTATAAAATATTATTCTGTGACGGTAACCACGAAAATTTTGATATGATAAACAGTTATCCCGTTGAGGAGCTTTTCGGGGGAAAAGTTCATAAAATAACGGATAATATATATCATCTCATGCGTGGGGAAATGTTCCGTATAGAGGGAAACAAAATATTTGTCATGGGCGGAGCAAGGTCGCATGATATACAGGACGGTATACTTGACCCTCTTGACAGGGATTTTAAAATGAAAGAAAAAGCCCTGATAAGAAGAAAAAAAGAATATTACCGTGTCAAAGGCATATCATGGTGGGATGACGAAATGCCGAGTGATGAAGAATTTTCTTATGCTCTCCAAACTCTCCAAAAAAATAATTATAATTGTGATTATATAATTACCCATGACTGTCCTGCCGATGTTCAGAAAATTCTTATTGACAACTATATTGATGAAAAAAAGAAAAATCAATATTCGTGCGACAAACTCAATGATTTTTTACAGGAAATTTCCCAAAAGTGCAGTTTCAAAAAATGGTATTTCGGACATTATCACTTTGATATAGAAATATCCGAAAAGTACAGGCTTTTATATAAAGATATAGTCAAACTTGGCTCATAAAAAATTTTTTGAAAAAATTATATAAAAAAGCATTGACAAAATATCCGAAATATGATATTATTGTCCTTGCAAGTGGTCCGGTAGTTCAGCTGGTTAGAACGCTAGCCTGTCACGCTAGAGGTCGACGGTTCGATCCCGTTCCGGATCGCCATTCCGAACTCTCTCCTTTGAGGGAGTTCAAATTGTTTGCTGATATAGCTCAGTCGGCAGAGCGCGTCCTTGGTAAGGACGAGGTCGTCAGTTCAAGTCTGATTATCAGCTCCATAAAAACATAGTAAGCAAGGGACTTTCAGAGAATGAAAGTCCCTTGTTTTTTTTTATTAAAAAAATATTATCCTTTTGCACGAAAAAGAATATTTCCTATCGTTATATAGGTGAAAGGAGGTTTTCACTTGGAAAACAAACTCGTCGACGAAAAAGAACAATATTCATTAATAGAAAAAGCTATCCGTGAAAATGCAGACATGATATACAGGATAGCATATCAGAATACGGGAAGTCACCATGATGCAGAAGATATCCTTCAGGAAGTCAGTGTTGCACTTGTAACCAAAAATGCTCCCCTCAAAGATGAAGAATATCTCAAAAGATGGATCATCAGGGTGACTGTAAACAAATGCCATGACCTGTACAGGCACAAAAAGCGTACTTATACGGAACCCCTTGATGATTACATAAACACGCCCTCTCAGCAGGAAAACAATATCCTTGAAGAAATATTCCAACTTCCCCAAAAATACAGGACTGTTATATATCTATACTACTATGAAAATTTCACTTTGCAGGATATTGCAGACACACTTCAAAAAAGCATAAACACTGTCAGTTCAGATTTACAGAGGGCAAGAAAAAAACTTAAGAAAATTTTGACGGAGGAGGATTAACATGAGAAAAAACGAATATACAAAAAAACTGTCCGAGATAAAAGCACCTCAGTCAGCCGTTGAAAAAGCAATCAAAGCGGCTATTGAAGCCGATAAAAACAGAAAGGAAGTAGTTGCTATGCCTAAAAAGTCAAACAAGATAATAAAGATAGTTTCCGCCGCAGCGGCTTGTGCGGTAGTTGTAACGAGTGTTGCAGTCATATCAAATCAAAATGTACCTGCACCTGTAATTCATGATAATTCGATGATTTCACAAACAAGCGTAAAAAATTCATTTGCCCTTATGGTCAATGCTGCCGAATTGAACGAAGAAAATACTGTTGGAATTTCCGAACTCAATATGTCGGGTTTGAACGCTATGGGTACAGATTGTATGTGCATTGAACGTGTAGATATTGACGAAAATACATCAAAATTAAGTGCGGCATGGTGTCCGACAATCAATTTTCCCGTTGTATGCAGGGGTAATGGTATCAAAAGTGTGACATACAAAATAAACAATGCTTTGTTTGTGCCTAATGAAAATTTACAGTTTACTGAAATTGTCCGCAGTGAAATTGATGAAAGTACGCTTGAAATATATAATGGTTATATCTGTAATTCATTCACAATAGAATATGGTGAACAGCTTAAAAGTGAAGATGTTGCATTTATACGATTAAAGCCGAGCGATACCCCTGACCTTGCAAAAGACGACCTTACAAAACAGGCTCAGGAATTTCTTGAAAATCTTCCGAGTTTTGACGCATTCGTTGATTTCAGGAACGGGGACAAGTACGCTGAATTGAGAAATGCTCTTTTTAAAGCCGCAATACAGGATGTTACCGTTGATATAACCGTGAACTACACCGATGGTACAAATACAACCCACACTATCGTATTTACGGGTAAATATGATGAAATTGACAAAGGTACAATGCCTGTTGAAGTGACATTTGTTTCCGAGCTTTCGCCCGAAGAAAAAGCTGTTATCAAAGAAAATTCGTAATATTATCCAAGAAATAAAATCACTTTAAAGCAAATTACTGATTGAAAAAAGGAGTGCCCTGACAATTGCCGGGACACTCCGAATTTTTTTGATTTTTTCTACTAATGGTTCGTAATATTAGCCGAGTTCAGCAAAATATTTGATTGTTCTTACCATCTGGCTTGTGTAGCTGTTCTCGTTGTCGTACCATGAAACAACCTGTACTTCATAAAGGTCATCAGCTATTTTAGCAACCATTGTCTGAGTAGCATCAAAGAGTGAGCCGTATCTCATGCCGATAACGTCAGAAGAAACGATCTGATCCTCATTGTAGCCGAATGACTCGGAAGCAGCAGCTTTCATAGCAGCGTTGATGCCTTCTTTTGTAACGTCAGCACCTTTTACAACAGCTGTAAGGATAGTTGTTGAGCCTGTCGGAACCGGTACTCTCTGTGCAGAACCGATAAGTTTGCCGTTGAGTTCGGGGATAACAAGACCGATAGCCTTTGCAGCACCTGTTGAGTTAGGAACGATATTTGCAGCACCTGCTCTTGCACGTCTGAGGTCACCCTTTCTGTGAGGACCGTCAAGAATCATCTGATCGCCTGTGTAAGCGTGGATTGTGCTCATGATACCGCTCTGGATAGGAGCATAGTCGTTGAGAGCCTTTGCCATAGGAGCAAGGCAGTTTGTTGTACAAGAAGCAGCAGAGATGATTGTATCATCAGCTGTGAGAGTATTCTCGTTTACGCTGAATACGATTGTTTTAAGGTCATTGCCTGCCGGAGCTGAAATAACAACTTTCTTTGCACCTGCATCAATGTGAGCCTGTGACTTAGCCTTTGAGCAGTAGAAACCTGTGCACTCGAGAACAACGTCTACACCGAGTTCGCCCCAAGGAAGCTCTGCAGCATTAGCCTTAGCATAAATCGTAAGAGTTTTGCCGTCAACTGTGATTGTACCTGCCTCGTCATCAGCAGAAACAGTGTGAAGACCTTCACCTATTTTACCGCAATAACCGCCCTGAGCTGTATCATACTTCAAGAGGTTAGCGAGCATTGAAGGCTTTGTAAGGTCGTTGATAGCAACAACTTCATAACCTTCTGCACCGAACATCTGTCTGAATGCAAGACGACCGATACGACCGAAACCATTAATAGCAACTTTAACTGACATGGGGAATTACCTCCTAATATTTTATTACTTTAACTATTTTACTATATTTAAAGTAAAATTACAAGACGTTTGTGCAAATTTTAACAAAAAATTTTTATTTTCATCTTATCTTGCTGCCTGCCGAAATTCCGTCAACAAATATGACTTTAACATCTTCTCCGTCCTCAGCGGCAAGTATCATTCCCTGACTTTCAACACCGCAAAGTACAGCAGGCTTCAGGTTTGCAACGAGGATTATTTTCTTTCCTACGAGTTCATCAGGCTTATAGTATTTTGCGATACCGCTTGCAACTGTCCTTTCACCGAAACCGTCATTGAGCGTGAGTTTTAAGAGTTTTTTGGCTTTCTTGACAGGCTCACACGCTGTTATCTCTGCGACTCTAAGCTCGACCTTTGCAAAATCGTCTATTCCGATAAGTGCAACATTCTCAGGCTTTTCGGGTTTTGCTTCGGATTTTGTTTCTTCTTTCTGTGAACCGATAAGTTTATTGAGTTCGTCTATTTCTTTTTCAACGTCTATACGGGGGAATATGATATTTCCTTTATGCACTGTAACTGTTTTCGGAAGTACACCGAAAGTCGCTGTACTTTCATAAGTCACATCATTTTCCGATGCACCTATCTGTTCCCATACTATCGGCATAGTTGTAGGCATGAACGCTGAAAGAAGTGTCGATATAATTCTTATTGTTTCCAATAAATTATAAAGTACACAAGCAAGACGGGCTTTTTTACTTTCATCTTTTGCAAGTATCCACGGTGAGGTTTCATCTATATATTTATTTGCACGGGATACGACTTTGAATATCTCTGCAAGGGCATTGTTGAGCTGTGTTTTGTCGATAAATTCGTCCACGCTGTCAACGAGAGCCTTTGCCTGTGCTGTCAAATCATCATCAAATTCTCCGCTTTCCTGTGCTTCGGGGAGAGTTCCTCCGAAATATTTATCTACCATTGCAACAGTTCTCGAAACAAGATTTCCAAGACCGTTTGCAAGGTCGGTATTTATTCTGTTTATCATTATCTCATTTGAGAAAGAACTGTCTGAACCGAGAGCCATCTCACGCATGATATGATAACGTATGGCATCTGCACCGTATCTTTCACCCAATATGAACGGGTCAACGATATTGCCGAGAGATTTGCTCATCTTCTGACCGTTGAAAGTTATCCACCCATGCACCGCAAGATGTTTCGGCAAAGGCAAATCAAGTGCCATAAGCATTGCCGGCCATATAATCGCATGGAAACGCATGATATCCTTTGCGACCATGTGAACATCTGCAGGCCAGAATTTATCATAGTCATTGTATGCGTCATTATCGTATCCGAGAGCGGTTATATAGTTTGAAAGCGCATCTATCCATACATAGACAACATGATTTGTGTCGAATGTAACGGGAATACCCCATTTGAAGCTCGTTCTTGAAACGCACAGGTCTTCAAGTCCCGGCTTGATGAAATTATTGACTAATTCCAATGCACGTGTCTTGGGCTGTAAATAATCCGTTTCGGTAAGAAGCTTTTCTATCCTTTCGGCAAATGGCGACATCTTGAAAAAATATGCTTCTTCTTTTGCTTCAACAACGGGTCTTCCGCAGTCGGGACATTTTCCGTCAATTAACTGTGAATCCGTCCAGAAGCTTTCGCACGGTGTACAATACTTGCCCTTGTATTCGCCTTTATAGATATAGCCTTTATCATAAAGGTCTTTGAATATCTTCTGTACGGCTGTTACATGATAATCGTCTGTTGTACGGATATATCTGTCATAGTTTATATTCATGTATTTCCAGAGCTTTTTGAATATCTCCACTATCTCATCAACGTACTGCTTGGGAGTTATACCTTTTTCGGCGGCTTTCTGTTCGATTTTCAGACCATGTTCATCAGTGCCTGTCAGAAACATTACATCATAGCCCTGCATACGTCTGTATCTTGCGATAGAATCACAGGCTGTTGTTGTATAGCAATGACCGATATGCGGATTGCCTGACGGATAATAGATAGGTGTAGTAATATAATACTTTTCACCGTTATGCTTTTGCATAAACATTCCTCCAATTCCTTGATAATATGTCAATTCTATAACAATTTGCAATTTTTATCAAGGGCTTTTTGGGATATTTTTCAAAAATAATACTTTGCCATTCTCGTCAGCTTGGCGAGAGTTTCTTCTGCCCAGCTGTACTGTGACATATATTCCTCGTTGAATGAGATAATACTCTGTCTGTCACCTTCCAAAAATAAATAATAATCACAATTGACAGCATTGTTATTCACCTTGCAGAACCCTCTTGAAGTATAGAAAACGTCTGTGATATTATAATTCTTAAAAGTGTTGCTTATAGCTCCTACGGCTTTGTTATAAAGTTTTTTCACCCTTTTGTCAAACGGTCTGTTTTCCCAAAGAATGGTTGTTGCTTCCTCTATGCTTACACTTCTTCCCATACGGTCGATACATAAAGCAAAAAGTTCCTTTGCCTTTGAGCTGTGAAAATCTACTGCAAGGTCATTGACAAATACCTCAAAATTACCGAAAGCGGTAACTTTGACAGATTTTTCTTTTTGACGAAGCTCGGCAAGATTTTCACCCACTAAAAGTGACAAGGGTTTGTCTTTGTTATTTTCTATAAAATCGGAAAATTGCAGATTTTCGTTTTCATTTGAACATATAATAAATTCATTGGGAGCATGGTATTTTTTTATGATTATATTTTCGCAGTAACAGATTTTTTTCTTTTGGATATCTTTACTCAGTATATTCAAATTAATCGTCCTCCGATATGATATGAATAAAGCTAACACTGACTGTGATTATAATGATTATATTAATGAATGTCAAATTTTGTTGTGAATTTTGGTCAGTTTTAATTTGAAAAAATAAATAATTTTACCAATTCTGTCCTTGATTTGACCGAAAGTTTTTGGTAACAATTATGCAATAATTTTTTTACGGTGCCTTCTTTTATACAAAGAGAATTTGCAGTATATTTGTTTGTGAATCCGTTTAGGGTAAATATGAGTACTTCCTTTTCTCTCGGTGTGAGTTCTTCCAAGACAGAGACCGTATCTATTGTACCGTTTTTTTCAAGAAAAACGGATATCGAATCAACACTTTCTCTTTTTATTTCGGGAACTACCGTCAGAAAATATTTATAGATATTTTTTCCGTTTCTGTATAAAAAATTTTCAGAATATGATGACATATTCTTTGATGCCTCATAAAAAGAAACAGATGAAATTATTGAATCGAGAGATATCCTCCCGTTATCCATGAGTTTATGAAATCCGCTGTTAAGTTCCGATATGTAAAAAATATTCCGTTCATTCTTTTTTATAACAGCATAGTATTTGTCCGAAAAACAATCTTCATTATCCGGCATGACCACACACTCCTAAAAAGTTTTGAAAAAGTTTAAAAAAATTGAACCCCATAACTTTTATTATATCATATACAATGCTACCGATATGCTACTTTTTGCCAATAAAAAATGACGGATATATCAAAAAATATACCCGTCGTAAAATAATTTTTTATAATCAAGTATTGTCTTCTATTTTAAGAAGATACAGCTTATTGTTGAGTTTGAAACCCGTTTTGTTCCAAAGAGCCATGGCTGATGAATTGCCTACATGAGAATAGAGCATGGGAGTATGTCCCTTGTCTTTGATGGTGTTTGATGCGAATGTACACATTTTTGTTCCGAAACCCTTGTTTCTTTCGGGCTTGAGTACCGCAATGGATTTTATTCTGATATAATCATCCGTTTTGCTTCCGACTGCCGCAACAGCAACTACTTTTTTGTTCTTAACAAGGGCATAGAGTTCTGTGTTGAGATATTCCTCGACCTTGCGTTCAAATTTTTCATTCCATCTGAATTCATCTTTGCACTGTTCATAAAATTCCCTTATCAATTTTTTATGCTCGGGATTTTCCTTGTCTATCTTTATTATCTGTTCATCATCATCAAGTACAGGCATTTCTGATTTTTCCTTGCTTTTCTGCGTGAATACCGCAAGTGAAAATTCATCTTTTACCACATAATCCAAATCAAGTGAAGCAAGTGCGTATAAATCGGACAAATTACCCGAAACATCCTGCTTTACATATATCTCCACTTTCGGGATATTGCAGTCACGCAAAAATCTGCATATATCAATGAGCTTTGCGGTATCGTTTTTGATATTCGATGATGTCCATATCCATACCCTGTTGCCTTTTTTGGCGATAGAAATAATAACATTCTTATGATCCGAATACAGCTCATAACTCTCGTCATTTCTTGCAGATTCTATTGAATTGAATATAATTGAATCCGCAATATATTCGGGATTCTTGAATATTTCATCATTTCCCGATATTTTGTCAAATTTTAAAGCCATAAAAAAACCTCCTCAGTTTTCCTTGACTGCATACGCAAACCCCTTTTTGTATGCAGTCAATACTGATTGTATTTTACTCCTTTTATCAGATTATTGCAATAACTAATCAATAAAAAATGTTGTTAAATCGCAATGAGCACAAATTTCACCCAATATAAAACTTGATTTTAAATTTCGACAGTGTATAATAAAAAACAGGGGATGATTTAAAATGGTAAGCCGTAAAATAATAGTTACAAATCCGGATGGATTTCATTTGAGAACAGCAAAAAAACTTATCGACAAAACTTCAGGTTTCACATCGAACATAACTATAATCTTCAAGGATACAAGAATAGATGCAAAAAGTATTATAAATATCATGCTTGCCTGCATAAAATGCGGTTCCGAAATAGAAATCGAATGTGACGGGGCGGATGAACAGCAGGCTCTTGAAGCTGCCGTTGATGTTATCGAAAACGGGCTTGAATAAACAAAAACGGGCTGCACTTACTATAAGCACAGCCCGTTTATTCAATTATTTCTCGTCTATAACAACATCAGTTTCATTGTTTCTGTTTACAAAAAACATTCTCGATTTCTTGTCATAGGCGGAATCGCATTTTTCACCGTTATACTCTGCTTTGGCATCTGTACCGTTGAGAGTAACTATCTTTACGGTGTCTATCTTGCCTTCACCTTTTATATATGCATCTGTATAGAACATAAATTATTCCTCCTGTTCTGCCTTTGGCATAAACAACTAAGTTTCCTTTTTTCCTACGGCTACATACTAACACATTTCTTTCCGAAAAACAATAGCTTTATTTATCAAACTTGCATAATAGATTATCTTGATTTTTGTGCATATTTTAAAATCACTCGTCAAATTATATATATTTTCAACCGAGTTTAAGTATAAAATACCGTATTATATTTAATCCAACTTTTTTTATTTTTTTGTTTCTGCATATTCCTTGATGTAATGGCATATAATTCATTAAGAAAGAATATAATGTTATTTTTGCCTTTAAAAGCGGGGGTGCGGTCTGTGAAAAAAACTGTTATAATTTGCTGTATATCTGTACTTATCGGAATTTTACTGACGTGTTCGACTGTACGAGCAGCGGAAACGGATGTGATATTCGAGGGAAATTCAAAAAATTTCATTGATATCAAAAACAGCAACTGTCTTTTCGCAAATTTCAATGACCTTTATCCCGGTATCGACCTTACAAGAACTCTTGATATACACGACCCCAATTCAAAAAATGCACAGATATATATTCGTGCAAGAGCCGTTAAAAGCGAATATCAGCCTTTGCTCAAACAGATATCTCTGTATGTCCTTGATGATGACGGAAATGTTATTTCATCATCAAACGATTTGTCACAGAAAATATTTTTGTGCGAACTCAAAGGCGGTCAGGAAAGGTCTATAAAGCTCCGTATGCACATAAATTCCAAAACCGCAAAAGATTTCAAGTCCACTTACAAAAAAATTGAATGGATATTTTCCGCAAATGAAATCACCGATACAAGCATTTCTGATATCCCAAAAACAAACGGAAGCTATAATTCAGTAATATATCCCGTAACGGTAATTTCACTTGTTTCTTTTCTTCTGACACTTATTTTATCCGAAAAAACAAAATATTTTTGATATCCCCGGCTGTATGGCATTTACTCTGTCATACAGCCTTTATATTGCAGTTTCCGTAATAATGATGCAGTATCTCTTTATAGTCTGCTCCCTGCTGTGCCATGACGTTTGCTCCATATTGGCTCATACCTACACCGTGACCATATCCATATACTGTCAGTATAAATTTATCTTTTCTATACTCTATGTCAAAATTTGCACTTCTTAATCCCAAAAGCTCACGCATTTTCTCTCCGCTTATGCTTGTATCACATATTTTTATCGACCTGACAGTACCAGACTTTGTTCTCCTGCACTCACCAAACCATTTTTCAGGCTCTCCGTTTAATTTTATATTCTCACCAAGCATGATTTCTTTCAGCCTGTCAGCAGATATTTCTTTTTGAGAGAGATATCCCGATACATTCACGTCGCCTGCACTTGAAACAGGCTGCAAAAATTCACTCTCAAATCCGAAAATATCCTTTGCACTTTCTGTCTGTCCCGATGAAATGGCATGATAGGCAACGTCTATCAATTTATCCTTTCTGTCTTTTAAAACCTGACCGAAAACCGCATCAACTGCCCGTGATATTTTCAGACGGTTTTCATCGGGTATATCTTTTGTATAAAATTCACCTTTTGACAGGTCAGCAGAAAAATCGTATTCTTCCGAGGAATTTTCACGGAGTCTTGAAAAATGCGTGTAACAGGCAATACACTGTGCTTTCAGTGCCTCCTCCTCAAAGCTCACGGGCATTTCATAGGCAACTGCCCCTATGCAGAATTCCCGGTCATCTATCCGAACCGTTTTATTGCTTGATGTATCAAGCACAGTGAATTGTCGGGTATCCGTGCTTTTTTCTTCAATGCTGTTTTCGGGTGTTTCGGTTTCCGAGAAAATTTTCTGAACCGAAATGAATGGCAATATTGCCATAATTACAAGTCCGATAAATGAAATTATTATCCGTTTTTTCATAATTCAATGCCTCCTGTTATAATTCTTATCAAATTTCTTGACACGACCATTAAAAAAGAATAAAATAACTATATATGTTTAAAGTATATGATTTTTGAAATGAGGTATGACAAAATGTCAGTCCAGAATGATGTCAAAAAAGAAAAGCTCTCCTATTTATGCGAGGAATACCGTCGTCATAACGGCTTTAACAGTTCCGATTATCAGACCTACAATGTAAAGCGTGGTCTGAGAAATCCCGATGGTACAGGTGTTATGGCAGGACTTACAAATATATGCAATGTACACGGCTTTATGATGGCAGACGGTGAACGTGTGCCAGACCAGGGAAAGCTGACTTACAGAGGCATTGATGTCAATGATATCATAAATGCCTGTATCGAAGAAAACCGTTTCGGTTTTGAGGAAACTGCATGGCTTTTGCTGTTCGGTTCACTCCCAACCAAATCTCAGCTTGATAATTTCAAGAATACTCTCGGCAGTCTGCGTGAACTTCCCGAAAATTTCGTCGAAGATATGATAATGAAATCACCTTCAAAGGATATTATGAATAAGATGGGACGTTCCGTGCTTGCACTGTATTCGTTTGACGAAAATCCCGACGATACTTCACTTGAAAATATCATGCAGCAGTCCATAAAACTCATAGCTTCACTTCCCACCGCAATGACCTGTGCATATCAGGTCAAGAAAAGGGCTTTTGACAAGGACAGTATGTTTTTCCATCCGATAGACCTTTCACTTTCAACAAGTGAATCTATCCTGCGTGCACTCCGACCCGATATGCAGTTCACCGATTCGGAGGCAAAACTTCTCGATCTTTGCATGATACTCCATGCCGAACACGGTGGCGGAAACAACTCTACTTTTTCGACAAGAGTCCTTTCTTCTTCGGGCACGGACACTTATTCCGCAATATCGGCTGCAATAGGCTCTCTCAAAGGTCCGAGACACGGCGGTGCAAATCTCAGAGTGCGTTCCATGATGAGCGACCTGAAGGAAACTGTCAAAAACTGGTCTGATGAAGATGAAATTTACAGCTACCTTTCATCACTTGTCAGAAAAGAAAAAGGTGACGGTTCGGGTCTTGTATACGGATTCGGTCATGCTATATATACCCTTTCAGACCCCCGTGCGGTTATCCTCAAAAGAACAGCCGAAAAATTAGCCGAAGAAAAAGATATGCTCAAAGAATTTGAGCTTTACAAGACAGTTGAAAAGCTGACTCCCGATGTACTCCTCAACGTAAAGGGCAGTTCAAAAGTTATTTGTGCCAATGTCGATTTTTATTCGGGTTTTGTATATGATATGCTTGGAATACCCAGCGACCTGTTTACACCGCTCTTTGCCGTATCCAGAATAGCAGGCTGGTGTGCCCACAGAATCGAAGAAGCCGCTTACGGCGGAAGGATAATCCGTCCCGCATATCGTTCAATGGTCAAAAATAAGAAATATATACCTATTGCAAAGCGTAATCTGTAAAAAAGAAAGGGAGTCATTTACTTATGAAATTAAAAAAACTTTGGATTCCTATGCTCATTCTTACAGTCATAGGAGACGGTATAAAAATATGTGATACCGTATTCAATGTCTATGGGGACAACAGTTTCATATTCAATTCAACCGTATGCAATACCATTTTGACTGTATCGGCGGCTATACTCCTGATAACGGGCTGGATTTTTAGTATCATAGATATGAAAAAAGTCTTTGATGTACAGCCAACCAAAAATTTTCTTTGCGGGCTGTTCGGATTTATCTCGTCACTTACCATAATAAGCGGAGGAATTATCGGACTTCTTTCCGAAAATCCCAACATAGCTCATTGTATCCTTTCACTTGCGGGCGGCGGTATATTTTTACTCGAATCCTGTGTATCATTCACAGGTCATAATACTTTATCCAAAGTACCCGTTTTAAGTCTTATCGTACCTATATGGTGCTGTTCAAGATTTCTTGTACTTTTCATCGAATATACACACAAATCAATCGTTGCTACCGAGATGTTCGATATATTGGCAGTTGCGGCACTTTTGA
Source organism: uncultured Ruminococcus sp. (assembly GCA_902785555.1). GTDB lineage: Bacteria > Bacillota > Clostridia > Oscillospirales > Acutalibacteraceae > UBA1213. The sequence continues at coordinate 7,754 of CACZZB010000014.1, read as the reverse complement.
TGTTCCTGTTCTACCACTCAATGTTCTTTGCAGGTCTGAACAATACAGCGGCAGTAAGAAAATCCACAGTATACGGAATGTTGTATGTTTCACTTGGTCTGACTGTTGCCGCAGACCTGTTCATAAAAATGTTCATGCCGTCAAATGCTGTTGCAGGCATAGATTCCGAAGTCGTATTGCCTACACTGTCAAATATCCTTGCTTATTCGGGTGATATCGCTCTTTGCATTTACGCTTTGATATTCAATGCTTCCAATCTGAAAATCGCAGATAAAACATTCACTGTTCCGGAAGAAGGCGACATTGACGAAATCAAAGACGAAAAAACCGAAGATAAAAAAGAAGATAAACCCGTCGAGGAAAAATTTGATGATAAAAAAGACGATAAGCCTGTCGAGGAAAAAACAGACGATAAAAAAGATGATAAGCCTGCTGAGGAAAAAGCAGAGGATAAAAAAGAAGAAAAATCTGATAAGTAAAAAAATAAGCTGTACGGTTTTCAAAAAGCCGTACAGCATTTTTTATAATATCCCCAACTCAAACACCCAGAATGATATCACGAAAATACAGAATATTGCACAAGTAAAATAAAATTTTGGACTGAAATTTTCTTTTCTGAAAAATATCAGAAAGAATACAAGATTATTCAGTATCATTCCCGAAAGATATATTATTCCAAGAACTCCGCCCCTCGCTTCACCTGCATTTTCAAGCATGAATATCAGAACATAGGGACCGAGTATTCCCAAAACTGTATTTATGACCGACTGCGGTATATAATAATACCACTTGAATCTCTTTCCGTCAAAAACAAACTCGCTTGTTCCTACGAAAAGCACTGTCAGGACAGCCACTCCCGTAAGTATGTAAAAAAATATTTCCAATTTCCAAAACTCCCAAAAAATTTCTTTATACAGTTACCCATACAATAGGCTTGCTGTCTTTGTCAAGCCATTCGAGGATAGTTTTCATGACATCCTCCGGAACCGCTATACATCCCTCTGTCGGCTTATCACCACAGTGAATGAATACAGCCGAACCTTTGCCCGTGACAGGCTCATCAGTATTATAATTGACAACTATTCCATATTTATAGGACTGTTCGGATGCTATCATGTGGTCAGCCTTATTCCAGTCTTTTTTGTCTGTGCCCTCAACCTTTTTATTGAAAAACTTTGATTTTTCATCAGTTACCCAATATGTATTCTCTGTTATCGCAAACATGGGATAATCCGTATCGGGTTTTTCTCCGATATAGAAGCCTTCACCCAATGTCCATACACCTGACGGCGTTTTCTTTGAATCTGCCGTTATATCATAACCCGAACCGTTTTCGCCTATATAGGCATCTTCGGTGAGAACATTTCCGTCACCCATGCTGTTCCACCAATAACCGTCAGCCGTCTTGTCATAGCAGTATATTTTTGCCTTTGCGGTATTTGATGAATTATCCGCCTCAACAAGTATCAGCTTATTTCCGTTCAAATCATCTTCAAATGTATATTCATAAGCCTCTGCCAATTCAACGAGTTCATCAGGCTGTATTTCAAGATATTCGGGCTCGCTGACAAATCCTCCCGAATTTTCTTCCGTTCCGTCTTGTGAAACTTCACTTTCATCGGAATTTTCGGTTTTACTTTCCTCTTTTTTCACAGAAGTTTCTGTTTTTGAAGATTTCTTTTCATCTTCCATTATCATTTCCGAAATTCCTTTTTTGACAGAATCATCTGCACTGCTTTCATGTTTTTCAGAAGAAAACATACTGCTTATTTTGAGCGGGTCGAGCTTGTCTATCTGAAACATATCGGTTTTTATATCAACGGCTACCGCTGCGGCTGCGGCTGCGGCTGCCACGAATACTGCGGATAAAAATATCTCTGTTATTACAAATAAAGGTTTTTTCATTTATGATTCCTCCGTTTATGCGAATTTATATTATTATTATACTTTTATTTTTCGTTTTGTAAATAGTGCTTTTTGACGATTTATGTTGTCGTGATAATATTTTGCAAAAAATTAACAAAAATATATTGCAAACAGATAAAAAATTATGTATTATTATTTATAAAATTATAAATTGGGGGAGTGTTTTTATTTATGATAAAATTTGAGAACGTAACAAAGGTCTATAATAAGACCGTAAGGGCTGTCGATGACATCAGCTTCAATGTCAGGGGCGGTGAGATAGTCGGTTTTATCGGTCCTAACGGTTCCGGAAAAACTACTACCATGAAAATGCTGACGGGAATCATAAAAGCCGATGTCGGAAAAATAACCGTCAACGGTTTCAATGTCCGCAAAGACCCTATCAAAGCAAAGGAATCTATCGGATATATCGCTGACAGTCCCGATATGTTTCTGCGTCTTAAAGCAACGGAATTTCTTGACCTGATAGGCGATATATACCATGTCCCCACCGAAAAAAGACAGGAACGCATACAGGAATTTGCAAAGAGATTTGAACTTACCGAAGCTCTTTCTTCTCCGATAATGAGTTACTCTCACGGTATGCGTCAGAAAATAATGGTCATTGCCGCTCTTATGCACAATCCGCCTGTATGGATACTTGATGAGCCTATGGTCGGTCTTGACCCCAAATCTGCCTTTGAACTCAAACAGATGATGCGTGAACACGCACAAGCCGGCAACGCCGTATTCTTTTCAACTCATGTCCTTGAAGTTGCGGAAAAACTCTGTGACCGTGTCATTATCATCAAAAAAGGACATATTCTTTATGACGGGACTCTTGAAAAACTTGAAAGCACAAATAAAAATGAATCCCTTGAAAAAATCTTTTTGGAGTTGACCGAAAAATGAGTATTTATTTGAAACTTGTCGGTGCTTTGCTTAAAACCGTTGAACCAAGCACCGAAGAAAAAAATTATAAGAAAATCTTCTACGGAGTTATGGGCTTTATTGCCGTTTTTTGTATAATGATACCTATGGCGTTTTTTGTCGGAGTAGTTATATATGCACTCACACAGCCGCTTGTAAGTCAGGGTGCGGGACAGAATGCCGTTGAGCTTTTCCTTCATCTGATATCTGTATTTTCTTTTATATTCGGACTCAATGTTATTTTCAGCGTATTCTATTTTTCGGGCGATATTGAAAATTTACTTCCTCTGCCTCTCAGACCTTATCAGATAATAGCATCAAAATTCACCGCCGCTCTGATAAGCGAGAGCGTTATGGAATTTATCGTTATAATTGCCGCTTTTGCAGGATATATAATAGCTTCGGGAAGACCGTTCTGGTCATGGATAATAGCCCTTGTCGGCATGGTCACACTTCCCATAGTTCCTCTTATATACTGTGCCGTTATCTGTATGCTGATAATGCTTTTATCAGGATTTATCAAAAACAAGGATACCGTAAACAAGATAACGGGTTTCCTGACACTTGCAGTGGTAGTCGGTATAGCCATACTTATTTCCAACATGGGCGGTCTTGATGCACAACATCTTGTAGAGGCACTTTCAGACCCCAATAATCAGCTTGTCAATACAATGAATCTGATATTTCCTCAGGTACACTTTCTTGTAAGCTCAATGGTAAATAATACCGTTGTCAATCTTATATTCTATATAGCCGTCAACGGTATTGCAATAGCCGTATTTTTACTTGTGGCACAGGCTGTATATTTCAGAACCGCTGTCGGAATAAACCGTGTTTCAGGGAAAGCAAAGAGTATCGACAAAGTTATATCATCACTCAGACAACACAACCCTTGTCTGACTTATCTTAAAAAAGAATTTCGTCTGCTTTTCAGGACTCCTGCATATTTTACCAACTGTATCATGATAAATCTCATGTGGCCTGTATTTTTATATATAGTCTATCTTCTCAACGGCAAGACCAATTTCCTTGATTCATTCATATACGGCATACACACGGGAAATGAAGAAAGCGTACTTCTCCTTATACTTGCCATATCCGCCTTATCTGTCATCATAACAGCCGCTAACTGCATAGCTTCATCAGCACTGACACGTGAGGGAAAACATTTTGCTTTTATCAAATATATCCCTCTTTCATATATTGCACAGATAAATATAAAAGCCCTTGTCAGTATCATAATAAGTGGTCTCGGAATGATAATATATGTCATAGCCGCCGCAATATATCTTGACCTTGGAATAAAAATAACGGTTTTCTGCTGTCTTGTGAGCCTGCTCTCCGTTTCATTCGTTTCATACTTCGGGATATTCATGGATTCGGTCAACCCCAAGCTGATATGGGATGATGAACTGAATGCTCTGCGTGGAAACTACAATGTATTTTTCAACATGGCAGTTGCAATGCTCCTTGAAGCCGTGACCTGTGCAGGAGCATATCTGTTATTCAAGTTTACCTCTCTCGGCTCGCTTATAATAATCATCATGCTCTTTATATTTCTTCTGATACTCAATATCATAAGCTATCTGCTCTGTTCATACAAAGCAACAGAAAATATTGACAGGCTGTCTGTATGATTGAATGATATAAATAAATTTCGGAAAATATTTTAGTCAGTCCTTTTTTTTGATAAAAATTATGTTATAATATACAGAGTATTTCAAGAAAGGATAAGTGACAAAAATGAATAGAAAAAAATCTCCCATATTATGGATAATTATTCCATGCTATAATGAAGAAAGCGTTCTGCCGATCACTTCGGAACTGTTTCTGAAAGAATTGCAGGAGCTTATCTCAAAAGAAAAAATTTCCAAAGAAAGCAGGATTCTTTTCGTCAATGACGGAAGCAAGGATAAAACTTGGGAAATCATTACAGACCTTTCAAAGTCCGATAATCACTATATTGGCATCAGTCAGAGCAGAAACCGTGGACATCAGAATGCTGTACTTGCCGGACTGATGGAAGCAAAGGATAAGGCTGATATCACTATTTCCATCGACTGTGATGGTCAGGATGACATTTCCGCAATGGAATCTATGGTTGACGAATATCATAACGGCTGTGAAGTGGTCTACGGTGTGAGAAGCAAGAGGGATACCGATACTTTCTTCAAAAGATTTACCGCCGAGAGCTTTTACAAATTACTTAACTCTCTCGGAGCAGAAGTTGTTTATAATCATGCAGATTACAGACTTATCTCCTGCAGAGTGCTTCAGGAATTCGCAAAATTCAAGGAAGTCAATTTATTTCTGCGTGGAATGGTTCCTCTGGTGGGCTTTAAAAGTACATCCGTTTATTATGAACGTCATGAAAGAATTGCGGGAGAATCACACTATCCTCTCAGCAAAATGCTTCACCTCGCTTTTGACGGCATTACAAGTCTGAGTGTCAAGCCCTTGCAGATGATAACAATGTTCGGATGCTTTGTTGCTGTATTGAGCTTTATCGGTGTTATCTGGGCAATAGTTTCATCCTTTTTGGGAAAGACCGTAGCCGGCTGGGCAAGTATGACCTGCATTATCTGTTTTGTCAGCGGTATACAGCTTATCTGTCTCGGTGTTATCGGAAATTATGTAGGCAAGATATATATGGAGGTCAAGCACAGACCAAGATATATTATCAGCGAGAGAACCTGGGAGGAACAAGATGACGAATAAACTCGTTTCTCTTTTTGAAATCATATTTTTATCTTTTTCCTGCCTTGTATTCTGCTATATGGTACAAGCCGCCGCACAGAAAAATTTCCTCGCTCTCTTATTTCTTCCCATTATCTTTTATATAATCTATTTATTCAAAAATAAAAATATAAATATAAAACTTCCCGACAAAAAAAGCAATATCTGGTTCCGGCTATACGGGGCGTTATGGATTATTAATTTTATAATGCTTTTTGTATTTGCCTTTTCTTTGGAAACGGAGCTTTCATGGGACTGGAAATGGGTGATTGAAGGTGCGGGAAACTATGTTTCAGACCATATCCGACCGAGCAGATTATATTTTGCACGTTATCCCAATAATCAATTTATTACTTATATTTTTATCATATTTTTTAAGACCCTTTCTTTTTTTAATAAAAATATCTCTATGGAAGATATGAAAGCCGCTTCTATAATACTAAACTGTATTGTAATACAAATAAGTGTCAGTTTTTTATATCTTTCCGCTCTCGCTCTCTTTGACAGAAAAAAAGCTTTCGGTATCGGCATTATCTCAATGCTCTATACACCGCTGTTCCTGTATTCTTTTCTGGCTTATACAGATACTTTCAGTCTGATGTTCTCATCAGCTTTACTGTATTTATTCATTAAGCTGAATAAATCAAGGGATAAGAAAAAAATCTGTTTATACTGTGTTCTCACAGGTATTACCGCAGCGGTCGGAAAGAATTTCAAGCTCACGGTACTTATCGTATTTGTGGCATTTGTTATCTGTCTGCTCTTTGACCAAAGAAAAAAAATCGGGCAAAAATTTCTGCAATTAGCTGTATCTGCCGTATCTTTACTGATATGCCTCTTGATTATCTCCGTCCCTGTCAGGAATTTCTTTAATATCACGCCTCAGGAAAAAGACAAATATGAATTTCCTCCGTTTCACTGGATAATGATGTCTTTGAATCCAATAGGAGGATATGATCCTCAGGATGTGGAATATACCGCTCAGTTTCAAACCTATGAGGAACGAAAAGAACATGATATCGAAATGATAGGTAAAAGAGTAGAAGAATACGGCGTAAGAAAACTTACCAACCATATTTTCTATACAAAGCTTTACCGTACATGGACAAATCCCGCATTGGCAGGAGATGACTATATAAATCGAAAGCCTGTCCATGAGGATAATTTTCTGAGTAATTTATTCCGTCTCAACGGCAAATATTATTATTGGTTTTATTCATATATTTCTGCTGTTCATCTGCTTATCCTCACAGGCTGTATACTTTCTTCAATAAAAATACTCAGACATAAAAATTATAATTGGAGCATTATAATGTGTCAGCTTGCCGTTTTCGGTGTCGCTCTTTTTCTGTGTATCTGGGAATGCAACAGCCGCTACTTGTTTACTTTTATTCCAATGCTTTTGTTCACTTCTTTTTACGGATATAAACATTATTCTCCGAAAATATCGTCTGTATAATATATTTTTTCTTAAAAAATTTCAATATAAAATTAACACTTTTTTTACATTCATAATGCCCATATTCAGTTGAATTCGGGCATTATTTTTGTTATAATGTCGGAGGAATATTTCGGAATTTTTTTAAAGGACGGTGAACAATTCAATGGGAAGAAATGCCAACAAAGATGCGGCAGATTCATTTGAAGACGGTTTAAAAAGAGCGGCAAGTCCTATGATGACTCTTTTCATACTCAACGAAAAACCAATGTATGTATACAAGCTTTCACAGGAGCTTGAAAGACGAAGTAACAGCACTTATAAAATGACATTCCTGTATCCTGTTCTGTATCGTCTCCAACAGCAGGGATATGTGACAACCGAAAACCACCGTACAAGAAACTATTATGCGATAACCGATTCGGGCAGGGAACACCTTAAATTTATGCTCAAAAAATACCGTGAGATACTTATGGCCGTCGATATGGTCATAGAAGGCAACTTTTCCGAATAATTTCGGAAATAAATAACGGCTTTTACTTAAATACGATAAAAGCAAAAACTCCTTAATAAAAAACAGGTTGTTTTCATAAGAAAATATACCTGTTTTTTTGTGTTTACCGCTAAAATTCTTGACAAAAAAACGTCATAGTTATAAAATAAGATAATGGCATAGTGCTTGAAAAAATTTTTATATTAAAGAAAAAGGTGATTGAAAGAATGAAATACGAACAGCTTGCAGGAA
>CACZZB010000013.1:50913-52203 GCA_902785555.1 uncultured Ruminococcus sp. | reverse complement strand
TAACGGTGAAACAACCGAAGATAAGAATTTTGAACTGAAAAAAACAGTCGGTGAAGTTGATAACTGGGAATGTGAATGGAGGCAGTGTGCGGCATTTGCGGCTGACGGCGGAGAATTCAACTATTATGTTGTCGAGGATACAGTTGATTACTATACAACAACTACAAGTGCCCCTGAGGAAAAACAGGGTACACAAGTGTATACATTTACTAATACCTATGTTCCGCAAATGAAAAAATTTACAGCATATAAGAACTGGGACGACATAAGCAATAAATTTAGCTTGCGTCCTGATAATATAAAATATGAACTTTGGTGTAAGTATGATGTATATGAGCTGAATATTATTGAAAAGGACAACAAAGTATCATCTGTTGAACCTGTATTTGTAAAGTCTGTTGATATACCTGTTTATGATACAAGCAAATCAACTAACGAAGACCAAAGCTATGTTTATCAATTTATGAAATTAAAAGATAACACTTTGAACGGTTCTTATTTCACTAAGACTCTTACACCAACTGATAAGGACGGAGAGAATACAAACAGGTGGAAAGTTGAATTTGAGAATTTGCCCGACTATATCAATACCTGCCTTTTTGATGAACACTATGAGGAGCGGTATGTGGGAAAAGCGTCACAAGTAACATACTATATCAAGGAAATTGTTGATAAAAAAACGGAGCAGATTTATGAGTGTGCAGATTCATCGGACAGCAAGAAGTCTGATGAAAAGAAACTCCAACCAACTCTACGGTCAGAATGACAGCAACAGTAAAGTGACTGCCAATACAACAGACGGAAATATAACCGTACCCAAAACCTATTCTTCAAACGGTTTGTTGTCTGTTCTGATATCCGAACTTCCTACAAATGATATTTACGACAATAAGTATAAATACAGTGTAAAGGAAGTATTAGCAAATGGTACTGAATCAGATAGTACAGGTCTTAAATGTGAGGAAAGCGGTTTCCACGATAATACAAACGGAAAAACTGCCCTTGTTATCAGCAAAGAAATGCCCAAAGTATGCTTCAGGATTCAGCGTGAGATAAGCGGAAATATTACTAAAGAAACTGTTGTTAAAGATTCTAACGGAAATCGTTTGTCAGTTACGGTAAATGGTGTTGCCTATACGGCTGACAGCAATGGTGTAATATGTGTTCCAAGAGTATATGATGGCAGTAATGTTGTTAATGTAACTATAAACAATCTCCCGGCAAATGACGAGTCCAATCATGCTTATACATATTCCGTTGTTGAATGTAATGAATTAGGAACGGCTGAAA
>CACZZB010000013.1:0-50893 GCA_902785555.1 uncultured Ruminococcus sp. | reverse complement strand
ACAGAACTCCCACAGGTGGTTCGGCTGAACTTTTGAAAAATATCACATATGAAAAAGTTTTGTCGGCAGAAGTTGGTATCCATTCCATTGAAGCTGACAAAACAGGTATGATTGAGGTTTCAAAATCATATGCGAATGATAGTGTTTTGAAAGCGACAGTTAATGATTTGCCGGAAGAAAATCATGAAATCAGTGAGTATACTATCAAGGAATATGATGAACACGGCGCTGCTATACATCAACAGATTGAAGCAAGTTATCCAGATGGCGTTTTGACAGTAACAAAAACATACCCGAAATTGTATTTCCGGATTTTCCGTCATATTGATGGTGGCGATGAAGAGCTTGTAAAAACTATTGGCGAAGATCATGTAAAGGCATTTTGCAGAGGAGAGAAGTCCGAAGCTGATGAAAACGGTGTGATGTCATTTTCACATTTGTTGGCTAATGAACAGGCTTTGACGATAAATATTTCCAATCTCCCCCAAAAGTACGATGATGAACATGAGTATACTTATGTAATAAAGGAATGGAATCCAACCAATCAGACCAACGGCAATGATTTGATTATCCAAGAAACATACATTGACAATGGTAAAGTCTATCTTACGGTGAAAAAAAACAATATTCCCGAATGTAAAGATATGTATTTCAAGGTAATGCGTGACAACAATGCTGTGAAAAAAATCGTGACGGGAACGAAAGAACTTACAGCTTCAAAGTTCACTATCAGCAAGACGGAATTGGAAGGTGATTTTCTTAAAGCAACCGGCGATAATGATGTATCTGTCACAAATACACTTGAAACGATAGATGTTGTTGTCGCAAAAAGCTGGGACGATAACGGTTATGGTGTTGAGTCGGATACTGCCAAAGTTTCCGAAACAAGTGAAAAGCTCCACTACAATGTAAAGGTAACTCTGAGCGGTGACAATATAACCATACCAAATACCTATACCAATGAAAAAATCATTGGTATAAAAGACAAAGACAGTAATTTAAGATTTGAAAGTCTGCCGAAATATGTTGATGAAAATACTCTTGCTGTGTACAAAGTAAAAGAGGATGCAACGAATGATAATGCCTCCTATGGACAGATAAGCAACGCTTATAAAAACGAAGGTGAAACGACAACCCTCTTTACACGTTCAAGTTATCGTTACGGCTATGAGGGAAGCTGTAAGCTGAAAACCGAAACTAACGGCAATATGCAGTTCAATATCCTCAATACACTTCCATTGACTGCCGTTAAGGTTCAAAAGCACTGGGACGACCAAAACAATCAGTTTAAATTAAGACCGAGCAATATCAATGATAAGAACAAGGGTGAAAATACTGCTGACAGTATTTATTTGACTCTATCAAAAAAGATAAATTCTGAAAGCAATTATGCAGACCTCAAACCAACTGAAATTGTGGGTACAAACGCACATGAAGCGGAGTTTAAAGATTGGTATAAGTCTGAAAGTAATATTCCGTCAAGTGGAAATGAGTGGACTTACACCTACAAAAAACTGTTGAAGTATGACATCAATAATAATGCTTATACTTTCCAAATTACAGAAGACCAAGTTCCTGCTTACAAAGAACCTCATTACTGTGCAGTAAGTGACTATAATGATGACAGTAAAAAGACCGAAAAGCAAAAAGTTACAAGTGTGGAAATCAATAATTCAGAAAGTAGTGTTGTTGCAAAACAACTTGCATGGGATGGTACTAATCCATTGGTTGAAGCTTTCGAGATAACCAATAAACTTGACACTATCAATGTCAGAGTGGCTAAAAAGTGGGAAGACAACGGTTATGAAAATGGAAATAATTTGCACTACAATGTCAAAATTACACTTTCGAGTACAGATATTACAATGCTTGCAGGAGGTAATTACAGCGAGAATAAAGTCATTGCAAATACAGACAAAAACGGTGTTGAGTTTGCGAATGTGCCGAGATACAAGAAAGATGGTACTACATCTGTTGTATACAAAGTGACAGAGTACGCTACAAATGATACGGCTACTGTTGAAAATCAGCCAATAGGCGAAAGAGGACAGATTTCCAACGCTTATAACGATGCGGGTACGGCAACGACAGATAAATTTACTGTCGGCAGTAAGCGTTATGGTTATGTCGGAAGCTGTAAGCTGGAAACCGACACTAACGGCAATATGCAGTTCAATATCCTCAATACACTTCCTTTGACCGCTGTTAAAGTTGAAAAGGAATGGGATGACCAAAGCAATAAATTCAATCTCCGACCGGAAGATATTGCGGATAAATTGAGTATTTACCATTCAGCTACAAGCTCAACAAGTGATTTGGATAGTAGTGCTCTTGGTTCACAGATATGGGGAGCAGCATTATCAGCGACAAATAAAGATTATGTCACAGCAGCTACATTCCCGTCAAAAAACAGCAATAAATGGACATACACCTATACAAAACTGCTGAAATATGACATAAATAATCATCCTTATCTCTTTAAGGTGACAGAAACAAAGGTCAATGCCTATAAAGACCCCGTATATCCGACACAGTATCTAAATTATATCGACATTGCCCCGGCTGATACGTCAACAAACGGTGCAACAGCACTTACCAAACCGCTTGAAGTTAAAAATACCCTCGATACCAAAAAAGTGACAGTGTACAAAAACTGGGTAGATAAAAATTATACCGATACAAATACACTTCACTATGATATTACGGTTGGTTTAGCGGCAAGTTATGGCAAGTATGTAGAAAATGCCCAGCATGAACTTGTTATTCAGTCAAGCAATTACAGCAACAGCGACACTATAACAGCAGGTGCAGAGTCTTGTGAGTTTGTCAATTTACCGGTATATGATGCCAATGGTACAGCTATATCATATTCGGCAACTGAAACAGGACAGCAATACGGTTATGAAAGCAGTATTTCCGGTGGTGTTACACTTACAGGCGGTGACGGTTCTATCACTATCACAAATACACTTCCGCTTGTCAGCTTTACGGCTCAGAAAGAATGGGACGATGAATACAACCGTGATAAAGTCCGTCCAACGAGTGTTACGTTCAAGCTGCAAAGAAAAATCAGCACGGAAACGTCATGGACTGATGTAGCAAGTCTGAATGCAACACAAGACAACAACTGGAAAGTTGATTTCGGCAAACAGCGTAAATATGATGCTCAAAATAATGAATATTCATATCAGATAGTCGAAGTCACACCTGCTCAGTACAGCAGTTCTTATGTTAAAGGTAATCCGACTGCAAGAACTGATGACAGTTCTATCATGAATACCGACTACACGTTTACCAACAAGTATGATATCACGGAAAAACAGCTTACTGTCAAGAAGATATGGAATGATGTCGGCTACAAGGATACTATCCGCCCAACTGACCTGTCGAAGATAAAGGTTGAACTCTGGTGCAGATACATGAACAGTGACGGAACTACCTTTACAGACCATAAAGTGTCGGAAGATACGACAGCGATTATCGGTATAAAAACACATATTGATACAAAAATTGCACAGGGTGAAACATACCTGTATGAACCGACTTTGGAATTAGATACCAACAATTTCCAAGCTGTTTCGGATAATGCTTCCACTAACGGTTATGATGAAAGTCAGTATGAAAGTACCCATGTATTTACACACTTGCCGGTATATATCAATGTAGACGGTACGGCAACGAAACCGGGGACTCCCGAAAAATGGCAGGCTGTTACGTATTATGTCAAGGAAACATTTGAAGTAAACGGTCATGTATATAAGAGTGAGTATTCTGCAGACAATACTAATTATTACGGAACAGCTTCGGGATATACAGGTGACGGCAAAACCATTACAGGCACAAATTTGTTGACTACCCCAAGCAATATTAACTCTAATCCTGCCGATAAGACGATATACGTCAAGAACACACCTGTAACAAGAGATTTTCTTGTTACAAAGGAGTGGGACGACAACGGTTATGGCGTTACTGAGGGTAATGACAAAGTTTCCGACCTGAGTAAAAAACTCCATTATACAACAGCTGTTACATTGAAAGGTACAACAACTTTTGATAACGGTACAACACAAACAACTGTTTATAATGATAACACGAAGTATATTGCGGCAGAGGCATTTGCAGCTAATACTCCACAGGGCGTTGTGTTCAAAAATGTTCCGATATACGACAAAAACGGTAATGTCATTGTCTACAAGGTGACGGAATCAAAGACCAATCAATCACCTTCAACAGGTACAGATAATATTGCCGATGTAGGTTCATGGAATGATTATGCAACATCCAACGCAGGAGAAACAGAATTTGAACAGCTTAAAGCAGATACAAGTCAGCGTGATTACGGTTATGAAGGCAGTGCAGTCAAGTATACAAAAAATGATTCGGGCAGAACATATACCAGCCGTTATCATATCACAGATGTACTTCCTCTGACGGCTGTTCAGGTCAAGAAACATTGGCTTGACCAGAATAATGAATTCAATTTAAGACCGAGCAATATCAATGATAAGAACAAGGGTGAAACTGTTACCGACAGCATAGACCTGACGATTTCAAGAAAGTTAAGTACGGCAGACGATAATACTTATACGGACATACATCCGACAAATACTGATACATATAAAGAGGACTGGTATAAATCCGGCACAAAAGATACTACAACGACAGTGAAGTATGATGCGAATAACACCTCTTATAATTTCAAGATAACCGAAGCATCTGTAAAGGCTTATGAAGCTTGTCAGTATCGCATTGCGGATGATTATGACAAAACATCAGGCTATACAGATAAGCAGAAAGTCACATCTGTTGATGAGCTTTCATCAGGCTCAACATGGGACGGCAACACTATTCTTAAACAGACCTTTGATATAACCAATAAACTCGATACAATAGAGGTTATTGTTGCAAAAAGCTGGCAGGATAACGACTGTGAAAATGGAAACGATTTGCACTACAATGTAAAAGTAACTTTGAGCAGTGACAATATAAACGTACCAAGTACTTATAATAATGTAAAGGTCATTGAGAATACGGATAAAAACGGTGTGAAATTTGAAAATCTGCCGAGATATAAAAAAGACGGTACAACAGTCGTTTCTTACAAGGTGCAGGAGGATGCAACAGATGATACAGCTTCTTTAGAACAGATTGCAGAAGCCTATCATACAAGCGGTGAAGATGCCGGAAACAAATTTACTTGCGGCAGTAAGCGTTATGGCTACTTTGGAAGCTGTACACTTGAAACTGATTCTGTAACAGGCAATATGCAGTTCAATATTCTAAATACTTTGCCGGTGACAAAGATTGGAGTAACAAAACAATGGACATATAATGCTTTGATGTATGATGACAGCTTGAATAAGTATCGTAATTCTCCTGTTTCCTTGACTTTGCAGCAAAAGAATGAGAGTGGCACATACATTAATTTCAGAACAAAAGATGTAGCATACAGCAATTCCATGTCAGCAGAGTTTGACAAACTTCCCGTTTACGATTCGGCAAATAATAAGTATGTTTATAAAGTAGTGGAAAATCCTCTTGAGGGCTACAATGCGACATATTCTCCTGATGACGGAATAATTACCGCAGCTGAAACCGCTACTCCGTCAGTGACAGTTACGAATACCCAGATTACAGGCGGTGCAACGGTTATCAAGGTCGATAAAACTCATTATGATGCGTACAGCAACCATACAAGCGGTCTTTACAGTGATATTGTAATACCGGGTGCAAAGTTTGCACTGACTTATAACAACGGAACTCCCGTAAAAGTTAAACAAGACACAGACAAAAGTTATATTCCTGATGTAAACGGAAATAATATCGTTGAATCCGGTGATGACGGTAAGATAATATTCAAGAATTTTCCTCTCAATACCTATACTCTTACCGAAACCGAGGCACCACAAGGATTCCTGCCAAGCGGTACTCCTGCTGTATTTACAATTGATGTCAATAGCGGAACTTCAACAACTGCGGATAAAGTAACTTATGACAGCGGATTTATTCAGGGCAATTCTAACGTTAAAAACCGTATAGGCAATCTTCAGCATGTTGAAGAAACCAAGATAACTCTTGTCAAAGAGGATGCAACAGACACAAAAATACAGCTTCCTAATGCGACTTATTATTTCCTTCAAATGAAAGTTTATGAGTATTATCATGAAGAAGGAGTAAACAAAGAGCAGTATATAGAAGCTGCTGATAATGCGTTGAAAGAATGTAAGGGTGTGCTGACGGATGCTGTTAAGGAATATTGGCAGACATCAGATGAAGTAAACGGTGAGCTTATATCTTATATTTATACGACCGACAGCAACGGTATGATAGGACCTATTACAGGTATCATGGAAGGACGTTATGCTTTTGTTGAAGTGCAGGCTCCTGAAGGATATGAATGGAGTTATTGTGAGCCTTTTGAAATAACATCTGATAACAAGGTTGTTCCTGTTGAACATAAAGACCCCCGCAAAGCAGTCAGTCTCAAGATACTCAAAGAGGACAAATATCATAACGGTCTTGAGGGCGGTATATTTGAACTGTGGTACAAGCCTGATGTGGTCACACCGCCTACATACAGTATCAACAGTCCTGTAACATCTCCGATACCAAGTCAAACTATTGACAGCACTAACACTAAACCGGCAATTCCAAATGCCGCACAAGATACCGTACAACATCATACTGTTACATACAGCTATTCCGAAATGGGAACTGTTCCGACTGCCGAATCTTCAAACTGGGTACTGCCGAGAACAGACAATGATTATATCTTCTTTGAGGATGTGGATTGTTACAGTGCAGACCATTGGTTTTGGAAGAACAATACAAATATTGTTACCACTTATCATAAAGACAGCAGAGGGCTGACAATGGGCGAACTGAATAATGAATCAAATACAGATATTGTTGCGGAATTTTTCAGTGACTCCAACGGCACTAACTCCATTGGAAAATATAAAGTTTGGGAGCGTTTTGTTTACTATACCGACAGTGGTGTAACATACAACGCATCCAATTCTCAGTCACCAAGCACAGGAAGAACACAGAATATTATCTGGAAGATTCAGCCGCCTGACGGTGCAAAATCTGTCAGATTCATTCTTGGGTGGAATGGATTGTCCAACAGCACGAAAGTCTTTGAATTTACAAAGGGAAATCTGTACAGAAGAAACAATAATGGCTCACAACAAAGTGTAACAAATGCTGGTGTCTGGGATAATCTCGGGGCAAAGAGTAGTGAAGTGGGTAATAATGATGACAGAACAGCCGGAAACAGCGGTGTAGCTTATAAGGCACTGCCGCAAAAGATTATTTTCAGACGTAATCACTATTACTGCTGGGATAATATTCATATCGAATTCTTTAAGCAAACAGGAACTGATACTTATGAGCCTGTTGGTGAACGATTCCCCGGCTACATGATGGAGCCTTATGCTTACGCAAAAGCAGATTATCGTATTGAATTTGATGACAGAACTGAAAATGCCGGTGATTTGTGCTATGAGATAGCTATCCCAAAAGGTGCAACGCATTTCAGAATCAATAACGGTACGACATCTACTCACAGCAGTAATACAAGTTCCGACTATTATAAGGGGTATGGCTATTACTATACAGCAATCACCGAAATTGACTTTTCAGCAGAATCTGCAAACAAGAAAAACTACAATAACTATTGGAAGTTTGACAGTGATTCACAGTCAATCAAGAAGGGCGGCACGCTTACAAGATGGACAGAAAATGAAATAACCAAAGGAAACGGTACAATTCACGATACTGTCTATGATAACAATGCAACAGCATTTGAAGTGGAATCAGATCATGATTTCATCTACTTCACAAAGCCGAGCAGTTGGGATAATGTTTATGCTTATTTCTATGGCGGCGGAGATCTTCGTCAGGACAACTGGCAGAGAGCTATATGGTCAATATGGCCGGGTGTTCTGCCGTTCAACTCCGAATTGCAGTATGACCCGACGAATATAAACGGAAGCAATGTTTTCAATGATAATATCAATACTGTACAGCTTTTGCCGGGAGCAAAATTCAAAAACAAGTACAATGAAACTGTATATAGATTCAAGCGTCCGTTGGGTGACAACAGGAACTATACGAAGGTGATATTCAGTAATGGTCTTGTCGGAGCAGGTACAGCAATCGGCAATCTTAACGGCAAGGAAACAAATGTTATCACATATACTCTTGGTAAGGGCTATTATGCCTATAATGAAAACGCATCCAAGACAGGTGTCGGAGAATGGACTCAGGAACAGTCAAATTCCACTATTCCTTACACATTCCGCACGAGTGGCGGTACGGTTGATTATATCTATATCAAAAATAACGCTACTAATTCATGGGACGATATACACATCAAGTTCTATAACGGCAGTACACAGATATTACAGCAAAATACAGGCTATGTAATGAAGTATACCGGAAAACTGAATGGTGAAGATACCGAGTGGTATAAAGTACCTGTTCCGCAAAATGCGACGACATTCTCTTTGAATAACGGTAATGATAAGTCAAGCAGTACGGTGAATAATTCAAAGTCTACTGCCAAGTATCCGATACTGGAGTATTCTGCAAATCCCACGACATCAGGCTATACGAAAACAGGAAGTATGGTCTATCAGATAGCCGACACTCCAACTTCAGATACAACGTATGCTCTTACACTGTGCAGTCCTACAATGACAAGGACAGAAACTGAAAGCACCGAATCTAATGAACAGGTCAATGATGCGGATTATATATCCCGTGGCGATAAGCTGAATATCGTTGATATGAATAATGGCTGGAGTCTTTCAAACAAGCCTCAAATAAGATTCTATGATGAAAATAATATAAAGATAGGCGAGAAAGATTTCTACAGTGGTATCATGAGCAAGGCTGAAAACAGCGGAACTTATAATGGTAAGCATTGGTGGAGTCTGGATATTCCGTCAGCGGCAACGTCATTTACTATTAACGGCGATGGTCATTATCAAATTTATCCAAAGACTATCTCAAATAGTGGTGCAGAGGATACTACATTTACAACAGGCGGTATGTACTATAAGACTACGGGTGCAAATACAGCCGAAATTATTTGGCCGACATTCACAAACGGAGTTTCGTCCGGAAGCGGTACAGGTAACTATGACGAGCGTGGAGATTATCTGTATCTTGTATGCGGTCAAAGTAATAATTGGAATAATATGTATGTCACATTCTACTCTGATGAGAAAGGTGAAAACGTCATCAGCAATGCAGATAATATCCAAATGAAGTATACAGGCAGTCTTTCAAAAGCCACAGATGGTACTATACCCGAAGACGGTAAAACAACTGTTATCCCCGAAGCAGTCGGACATTGGTATAAAGCGGCTATCCCGTACAGTGCGAAGTCGTTTAAGGTGTATGATGCAACATCAAGCCCGACAAAGCAGTTGGATAAAGCCTATCCGATATACACCAAGCGTACAAAGATATCACCGTATAAAGATGACTATACATTAGGCGGAATGCAGTACCGTATTTCGGACAGTGAATCAGCCGGTGTATATACACTTGGGTTGGCGAGTGCATATAATGACGGAAAGCCGTTCTATCCGAATTTCACAGAAAATGAGGTCATAGAGTGGCCGGAGGGTGACAGTGTGCCGACAAGTTCGGAGACTACTACCATAGACCCGACTGTTGTAGGAGAATACAAGTCAGCATCAGTTGTACCGATACCGCAGTCCACAGCCTCAGAGCCTGATGATATGCCTGTATTGTACGACACAGGAACAGCTACAAGTAATGAAACTGTTACATATTCATGGAGTGACGGCAATCCGAACTATGACTATATAAGATTTGATACTGGAGAGCTTGGTTCTTCAGATTATAGTTGGGGATTGGTAGAAGATGTAATAGAGGCACATTTCTTCAATAACGATAGTGATAAAAACTGTGATTGGGGCAATGAAGTAAGTAAAATGACATCAGAAGGCAACGGCATCTGGAAAA
This sequence comes from uncultured Ruminococcus sp., assembly GCA_902785555.1. Classification (GTDB taxonomy): domain Bacteria; phylum Bacillota; class Clostridia; order Oscillospirales; family Acutalibacteraceae; genus UBA1213. The sequence goes on along the minus strand of CACZZB010000013.1, from coordinate 40,891 downwards.
TTGCAATTCCAAAAAAAGATGACAATATAACAGCAAAATATCAATATGTTATTTTTCATCGCAGTTTGTATGATGGAGATGCTAACCAAACTGTGGATATTGATTTGAGTAGATATGGTTCGGGTGGTTTTGGATACAAATTCTTAGGTTTAACAGCTCAAGACGGACAAAAAAGAAAAGTTAGTGTTTCAGAACCTGCAGGTGAACCAACCAAATACTTGAAATTTATTAATAATGCAGGTTGGACGATTAACTCTGGTGAGTATATACAAGCAAAGTTCTTAGATGATGAAAATCATCAAATAGGAACCACTGTAAATATGACTAACATAAGCGTTAATACATGGCAGTTTGATATGTCTGCAAATGAAAATCCTTATGGAAGTGCTACAAAGGTTGTTTTCAGTAATAACGGAAGTGACAGCCAAAAGGTAGAAACAGATTTACAGGGCATAGCTCCTAAAAAGGGTTGGGGTTATACTTTCACAGCTAAAAATACGGGTTATCTGTATGTTGTATTAGATGAGTGGAGAAATACAAATGTTGATGTTATCGTTAGAAGTAGTAGTCATGGTAACAGTAATGATAACAATTATTTGACAAGTGCAATAAATTGGGATGATTCAGGTTATGACGGATATAATCGCAAAATTTCATCTGATTACTTATATAATGATATTTATCTCACTTGTGATGGATTTTCTAATACTCATACCATTGGTGTGACACCTGTAGCCGGAGAAGTTTGGAAAATAAAAAGCAATCTTGACTGGGAAAAAATAAAAACATTGGGGGGAAACTTCGGTGGTGATTGGTCTGAACAAGATATTACTTATCCTGTCGTTTCTAATGATGGCAACACAAAATCAGCCACTTACCAGCCCGAGGACAGATACAGCTATATCAGCAATTTGACAAATACGACTGGTAATGGAAATGACTACAACTTTATTACTATCAATACCGGCATTGAAAAGCCTTATATCAAGTTCTATGCTACAACGGACGGCACTGGTAATGTTATTGGCGGTGTGGAAAGTGGTATCAATCTTGAAGATGCCAAACTGAACGGTTCTTCTACTGTCGGTACGAAGATAGGTGACAATAAATACCGTATCAGATTGCCGAAAAATGCCAAGTCCTTTGCAGTGGGTGACGGCACTAATTACAGCAATGCCACAGTGCTTGATGACAGTAAAGAATATACCTATACTGTAACGAAAGATGGTTCTGCAGTGACGATTTCTGATACGACAGACCGTATAGGACTTCACAATGGTGCTGATATTTCGATACTTGAACCGACTACGGACTTTGATTACATCTACTTCACTGATAAGGATAGTTGGAATTCCAACGGCAGTAAGACAATTTATGCTTACTACTACGGTGGCATAGACGGTGAATACAATACATGGCCGGGTGTTCCTGCACAGAAGGTTTACACAGACAACAGCGGTAAATCTGTATATGTATTCCAGCCTCCCAAACAGGGCAGTGACAGTAAAGTTTATCCGTATGTTATCTTCAATAACGGTTCTGCAAGTGACAGGAAGATTACACAAAAGATAGAATATCAAATGGGCTATAACTATACTCCAAACGATACAACGGCAAACTATGGTACAAAATCGGCTTATGCAACAGATGATGTTTACAAGGCACAGGGTAGACCTGATGATAATGACACCAACAGCGAAAATCAAACCAATACTATAACATTGAGTGACAAATATATTTTCTTTGTCAACAACGGTACAAAGGATTTGAGAGCGGGTGCGACGGGTCGTTATAAGCTTGATGATGTGCATATCAGGTTCTTTGACGAGAATAATAATCCGATTGGCAATACCGCAGGCTATAAGATGTATGAGCTTATGGCTGAATATGAGGGTGATGAAGTTTATCGTGTAAGGATTCCTGACAGTGCAAAGAAATTCCAGATAACCAACGGCATAGGCAAAAATGCTGCAAACAGTACATACAACAACTACCGTTATTCCGAGGTAAAAGACATCAAGGAAAACGGTTTGTACAGATTTGTAAGAAGTGCGGTTAATAATTTCGGAGAAAACAGTACATCAGCTTATGCCAATGCTAACGGATTGAACGGCACAGTTACTATTCAAAATATCGGTACACCGTTGTATTATCTCGAACTTCTAAACGAGGAAAAAGAATCTGATGATGGGCTTATCGTAATAGGCGGTTCGGATGAACCTGTTTATCTTGCGACAGTCGAAACAGGCTATGACGGTCTGACTAAGTGGATAACAGCTCTCAGAACAAAGACAGTTAATGGTAAAGAAGTTGTAGATGACGAATACCTCAAAAATACTCTTGACGACATCAAAAATACAAGTGTAACCGAGGTCAAAGTCAAGAAATGGGGCAAGTATTTCTGGAAAGAAATAGAAGCACCATACGGCTATGAAATTGATGTTGAAACACTGCCAACATTCAAGGTCGGTGCAGAGGAATCAGAATTGGCGGCGTATGTGCAGAGTGCGACAGATTCACCAAAAACAGGAGCAGTTCAGCTTACAAAGACTGCCAAGGAAAAAGTCGGCAATACCGATATCGGAAATGCACTTGACGGCTTCAAGTTCAGGCTTTATGACAATTCTGATATAAGAAAAGAAATAAAGCTTGTCAGAAAAGCAGGCTTACAAGAGTATTATGTATATCCCGACAATCCGACACAAAAACAACAGGAAATTCTTAGCAAAATGCTTTCTGAAAGAGTTGACTCCGAAAATGATACTTCCGACTATGTATGGGAACATAATTCCGATGGTACAGACTTTGAGTATTACAATACAGGCGATGATTCCAATTCTCCCGAAACGGATGAACACGGACAAATCAAGATAGAGAATATCCCGTGGGGTACATATTATCTTGAAGAAGTCGCTGTAAAGGAAAATTCGGGTTATGTTTATACAAATTCAAATGCCGATAAGTCTGATAACCGAAATAAAGTATACTTTACAGTAGGACGCAATAATTGTCTTGATGTTCAGGAACTTTCCTGCACTGACGAAATGCAACCTGCATATATAAGACTGTTTGAGCATATCAACATGAAGAAAGAAGCATGGGGTGACCCGACATTCATCTTCAAGATAAAGCAGACGGCTAATTATATTAACGGTGCTTTGACGGATACTGACGGCAAAGAAATGCTTGTGGCTCTTACTGTTAATGAAGATAATGAAGTAATTACACAGATTGTCGAAAAGTATGACAGTAATGGTGAAATCAAGTTCACAGCCGACCCGCTTGGAATTGATTATGCAAACTGGCTTGTTGAAGGTACAACTGAATCAGAGTATAAGGGAATGTATCATATTGACGACGAGGGACGTATCAGAGTAGAGCCGGGCAAATATGAGATAACCCGTATGCCTGTTTCGAGATATGAATTTGTAGCGGACACATGGAAACTTGAAGATGACAATACAAGTAATATCTATGAAACTCACAAGCATACAGAGCAGAATCCGACCATGACGGGCAAAGAGCCGAAAGTTGAGGTAACAATTCCTGCAAGCAAAACAGCAATGGTACATTACTATGATAAGGTAGCTTACTATGACAAGTTCAGTGAGGTACAGGAGAATATCAATACATTCTACTCACTTGATAATGATAATAAGCACGAAACCATAAAAGGTATCAGAATAGCCGAGTATCATGTTGATAAAACAAAAGATGATATATCGGGTGATGATACATTGACTGTATCACTGACAGATAATACAAGATTCAAGGCATATATGGTACTTGCAGACGGTTCTGAAAGAGCTATGACTGATGATGAAATAAAGAAACTTGGCATCAGTTATACTTATAAAACACATGATGACAAGAATTTCGGCAGTTATACAGACAAGACAAAAAATGATTTCTCTTATGATAACGCTAACGATAAAATCAAAGTCAATAATTCTTCACGTTACAATGACGAGATATACACGCTGACAGCAAAGTATAACAGCTATGAAACGGACTTTGAACTTATCATGGCAGAAAGTGATAAACCGAAAACACTCTATACAAGACAGGTTGTATTCAAGTCAGATATCGTAAACGGAGTAGATACCCCGAATGTTTCATACTTCGTTGACAGTATCATACATGACAGTGTCGAAGAAAATCCCGAGGAAATTCACACAGGTGAATATGAATTTACATTCATAATACTTGATGATGAAACGAAAGAAACGGGAGATACTGATAAGATAACAGTCTATGATGTTCGTCACAACGGCAGAAGTATCGGAAAGAGTAATGAATGGGAAACCATTGTCAATAAACTGATAAATGTCAGTGACGGTAACTCTGCATTTGAGATAAACGAATCATTCAGACAAGGTTCAGGTTTGAGTATAACATATTCGTTTGCTTCATGGCTGAATACATCAGGTGAAAACTTAACAGCAAGCTATGATGATATCAAAGAAAATATTATGAGTGATTTGAACGATACTTCACCGATAGTATTTACGGCACAGCTTAGTTAACATTCGTAATTAAATTTCGGTAAAAAAACAAATAGACCGGATATTCCTTCATTGAAGATGGGGAAATATCCGGTCTGTTTTTGAAAAAAGACAGATAAATTGGAAAGGGGATTTTTTGAAAATGAAAAATAAATCGGTGCAGAGGCTGACACAGGCGGCAATAATTGCGGCATTGTATGCGGCACTGACTATCATGCAGAATATACTTGTACCGGGTTCGGCATCAATGGCGGTACAGTTCAGGGTGTCGGAGGTACTTACGATACTTGCACTGTTTACTCCGTCAGCTATACCGGGACTGACAGTCGGCTGTATAATCGCAAATATAAGTTCATTGGCTTCGATAGGTGCATTTGATATGATATTCGGAAGTATAGCAAGCTTTCTTGCGGCATTTTCAATGTATAAACTCAGAAATGTAAGGCTTTTCAAAATACCGTTTGCGGCATTGCTTATGCCTGCTTTGATGAATGGTATAATAGTAGGCTTTGAGATAGACTTTTTCTTTGTAAATACATACAGCTTTGATATTATTGATTTTCTGATACAAGGCGGACTTGTTGCAGTCGGTGAAATTGCCGTACTGTTTGTATTGGGACTTCCGCTTTTTGCGGCAATAGAAAAAAGAAATCTGTCAAAGAAATTTTCCTGATAGGTTGAATTTTTCGGAAAATATGATATAATCAATGTATAAACGGCATTGCAGAATACAATTACTTCGTTATGGGGGTCAGTGGATAATATCCGTGCAGGTTCAAATCCTGCTTCCGCAATTAAGTTTGCGGTATGGTGGAATTGGCAGACACGCTGATTATTTGGAGTGTATTCGATTTTATCCGTTTTTTATCAAGATAATGAACAGCAGTGCAGAAAACAGATACTTCGCCTGATAAGCGGGAAATGTCGGTGCAAGTCCGACTCCCTTCGGGGATAACTTAAAAGTAAAGTGCCTAATGTGCTGTTTTCGGATTTCTCTGTTTGTTATACAAATCAAAGGGCGGCAGTGCAGGAAACAGTTACTTCGCCTGTCACGCCGGATGTCGTTGGTTCGAGTCCAACTCCCTTCGGGGATAGTTCAGTTGTCAGAACGCCGTTATGTCTGTTTTTGGATTTCTCCGCCCATTTTTCAAAAAATAATGCGTGTATTGCAGAATCACAGTTACTTCGATTGGTCTGAACTTTGCTGTTATGGCGAAGGGAGTGCAGGTTCGAGTCCTGCGGGACTGTGTTCGATTTCATCACGCTTTATTTTATATATTTTTATGGCAGCAGTGCAAAAAACGGGTTCTTCGTGTTGCCGGTTCGAGTCCGGCTTCTCTTTTCGGGAATAGCTCAACAGGCAGAGCAGAGCAAGCATAATTTATGCTTACCGTTTTTGGATTTCTCTGCCTTTTATTTTTATCAGGGAGGTAATTTTAATGTCAAAATTCAATTTAAAACAATCTATCAAAACAGTAAATAATTGTGGTCAGCCTGCTTATAAAATGGCTGACAAGGAAAAACTCGTTTCACAAGTGCTTACATCTTTTTTCAATGAGAGCAAATTCTACGGCGATAACTCGGAAGATATGCAGAAAACAATTGTAAGTGTCATTAAAAGTGACCCTGAGCTTGTGTCTAAACTTGCAATTTTTGCAAGGCGTGTATTCAATATGCGTTCAGTGGCACACGTCTTGACGGCATACCTTGCACATGAAAATGAGGGCAAGCCTTTTGTAAGGAAAACTGTCAGAGGTGTGACGGTTCGTGGAGATGATGTCACGGAGATAATGGCATTTTACATAGATACATTCGGAAAAAGACCTGTTCCGAACAGTCTTAAAAAAGGCATAAATGATGTTCTTGTAAATTTTGACGAATATACGCTTGCAAAATATAAAGGTGATAATAAGTCGGTGAAAATGCGTGACCTGATATGTATGTGCAGACCGTCACCCAAAACACCTGAACAGTCCGATATGTGGAAAAGGTGCATTGAGGGCAATTTGAAAACACCTGTCACTTGGGAAACGGAATTATCAAAAAACGGAAATAATAAAGAAACTTGGGAAAAGCTCATTGACAGCGGAAAAGTCGGCTACATGGCATATCTGAGGAATTTAAGGAATATATTGCAGGCTGAACCGTCAAATTTGCAGACGGTTCTTGATGTCATACAAGACCCCGTGAGAGTGAAAAAATCAAAACAGCTTCCTTTCAGATATCTGTCGGCATATAAGGCTGTCAGCGATATTGCAGGCTCAAAAGTCTTTGATGTGCTTGAAAACGCTCTTGAAGTGTCTGTTGAAAATATGCCGAAATTATCGGGTACAACTGTTATAGCTGTTGATGTATCGGGTTCAATGAGCGGACGTATCAGCAGGCAATCGGATATCATGTATTATGAAATAGCTGTCTTGCTCGGACTTGTCGCAAATAAAATCTGTGATAACAGCATTTTTTATACATTTGATACGGAAATAAGAAAATTTGATTTTTCAAGCAAAACACCCATACTTGAAACAATACGTAATATTCCTTACGGAGGCGGTACAAATATGTATCTGCCGTTCAAAGAAATGATGGATAAAAAAATAAAAGCCGACAGGATAATAATTTTGTCCGATAATGAATGTAACCGTATAAATTGGTACTCAAAAAAGACCGTTCAGCAGATGGCTTATGAATACAGAAAACAGACAAATCAAAATTTGTGGGTACACGCAATAGATTTAGTTGGATACGGTACACAGCAGTTTCACGGGAACAGGACTAATATTATAGCAGGTTGGTCTGAAAAGGTTCTTGATTTCATACAGCTTTCCGAACAGGGTACAAGCAGTTTGATAAAGACTATCGAGGATTGTGACTATATCGAATGATATGGAGGATATTTGATGACAGATGATTTTATAGACAAGGCGATAGATGATTGTATAGACAAAGTGTCAAAATTATTGAATAAAAATCTTTTTGAAGAAGATAAAGAGGAAATATGCGAAAAAGAATTGCCTGATGAATGGATATTGCAAAAGTGCCGTGAGATTGAGGACGAAGACTATGAAGAAGACGAAAAACGCAACGGTTATCACCGTGTAGAATATGTTGACGGTGCAGTATATGAGGGCGAATGGAAAGACGGGATGCGTGACGGTATCGGAAAATATATATATGAAACCGGAGATGAATATATCGGTGAATGGAAAGAGGATGCCATTAACGGTGAAGGCAGATATAAATGGGCTGACGGCGGAGTGTATGAAGGAAGCTGGAAGAACTATCTTAAACATGGCAAGGGAAAATTCGACTGTGGTGACGGTACTGTCTATGAGGGATATTTCAAAGAAGATGAAAGGTCGGGTTTCGGCAGGGAAACTTATCCTGACAACTCATACTATGAGGGTGAATGGAAAAACGACATGAAAAACGGTCACGGAAAATATGTCTGGGATAAAGGTACTTTTTGCGAGTGTGAGTTTAAAGACGATTTCCCCAACGGCAAAGGAAAATGGATACATGCAGGCGGTGATTCTTACGAGGGCGATTTCAAGGACGGTCTGAAAGACGGTTTCGGGAAATATACTTATGCCAATGGGGATTTTTATGAGGGTGAATGGAAAGATGATAATAAAAACGGTCACGGAAAATACACTTATACAGACGGAGATGTATATGAGGGTGAATTTCGTGATGATTTAAGAAACGGCTTCGGAAAATACATTTCTTCAAACGGTGAAATATATGAAGGAGAATATAAAGACGATTTGAGGAACGGCTTCGGAAAAGTGCAGTTTCCCAATGGTGATGTTTACTGCGGTGAGTTCGGAAACGAAATGTTCAACGGACACGGAGTGTATACATGGTCTGACGGCAGAATTTATGAAGGAGAATTTGTTGATGACCTTTCGGAAGGTTGGGGAAAGCAGACGTACCGCAACGGAAATGTATACGAGGGTGAATGGAAAAATGATATTCAAAACGGCTATGGAAAGCTTATAAATGCCAAAGGAAAGGTATTGTATGACGGTGAATGGGAAAACGGCAGGAAGAAAAGAAAAAGACGAGCGAAAAATGATTAAATTTGACTTGTAATTTTTCGGCAGATATGATATTATTATACATAGCTGTTGACAAAACCGCATTGATTCTGCGAACAGGCAGTTTTGATGCGGCTTTTTTAGTAAAATAAATTGGAGGAAGATATATGCAGATAACAGATGATATGATAAAATATGTTGCAGAGCTTGCAAAGCTTGAACTGTCAGATGACAGCAAGGAACAGGCTAAAAAAGATATGTCCGATATGCTTGATTATGTGAATATGCTCAATGAACTTGATACTGCACAGGTCGAGCCTATGAGCCATTGTTTCCCTGTATCGAATGTACTCAGGGAAGATGTGGTTACAAACGTCAATGACCGTGAAAATATGCTGTTGAATGCCCCCGAAAAATCGGAGGACAGCTATATCGTACCGAAAACATTTTGATTAAAAAAGGGGGATTTTTTTCGTGTATTCGTCAAAGGAAATAAGGAGCTTTACAGCGGTTGAACTCGGCAGAAAAATTGCAGATAAAGAAATTACATCTGTTGAAGCAACAAAGGCTTATCTCGAACAGATAAAAAATACTGAAAAAGATGTAAATGCCTATATAACGGTAATGGAAGAAAAAGCTCTTGAAAGAGCTGAGTTTATAGATAGAAAAATCGCTGACGGGGAAGTATGGTCAAAACTTATGGGTGTCCCGATGGCGATAAAAGATGTATTATGTATGAAAGAAACGCTCACTTCATGCGGTTCAAAGATACTCGGAAATTTTTATCCGACTTATACGAGTACGGCAGTACAGAATTTATTGGATGCGGGTGTAGTCGTGCTCGGAAAGACTAACATGGATGAATTTGCTATGGGCAGTACAACGGAATCGTCATATTTCGGTGCAACGAAAAATCCATGGGATTTGAACAGAGTTCCCGGAGGTTCTTCGGGCGGTTCGGCGGCGGCTGTTGCGGCAAATTCCTGTGCAGCGGCACTCGGCACAGATACAGGCGGCTCTATAAGACAGCCTGCTTCATTCTGTGGCATTACAGGAATAAAACCTACTTATGGCAGAGTATCACGTTACGGACAAATTGCATACGGTTCATCACTCGACCAGATAGGACCTATGGCAAAAGATGTAACGGACTGTGCGGCTGTCCTTGAAATAATCTCGGGACATGACCCGAAGGATTCCACTTCCGCAAACAGGAATGATACTGATTTCACAACAGCTTTGCAGAATGATGTCAGTGGAATGAAAATAGGTGTTCCAAAGGATTATTTCCTTGACGGCATAGATGAAGAAGTAAAGGAAAAAGTTCTTGCAGCGGCAGAAAAATTCCGTGAAATGGGAGCGGAAGTAGAATATTTTGACTTAGGCATGGTGAAATATGCGATACCGGCTTATTATATAATCGCCTGTGCGGAGGCTTCATCAAATCTTGAAAGATTTGACGGTGTAAAATACGGTTACAGGACTGAAAAATATACCGACCTGAATAATATGTATAAAAAGACCCGTTCCGAGGGTTTCGGAGATGAAGTCAAGAGAAGAATAATGCTCGGTTCATTCGTTTTGTCATCGGGATATTTTGATGCTTATTATGTAAAGGCACTGAGGGTAAAGGCTCTTATAAAACAGGCTTTTGACAAGGCCTTTGAAAAATATGATGTAGTCCTCGGACCTGTTGCACCGACAACGGCTCTTAAAATAGGTGAATCCCTGAGTGACCCGATAAAGATGTATCTCGGAGATGTATACACGGTTTCGATAAATCTTACGGGAATACCTGCTGTATCGTTGCCATGCGGATATGACAAAGACGGTTTGCCGATAGGCTTGCAGTTAATGGGACAGACCTTCAACGAAAAGGCTGTTATAAAAGCTGCATACAGTTTTGAACAGAATTTCAAAGACAATTCAAGACATTCTCCATTGTATGAATGAGGTGATAAACATGAGTAAAGAATATGAGGCAGTAATAGGACTTGAAGTCCATGTTGAGCTTAACACCAAAACAAAAATATTCTGCGGATGTTCAACGGCATTCGGCGGAAGTCCGAATATAAATGTGTGTCCCGTATGTTCGGGAATGCCCGGTTCATTGCCTGTACTGAACAGGGCAGTCGTTGACAAGGCTATATCAATAGGTCTTGCGACCAACTGCAATATAACAAGAAACAGCAAATTCGACAGAAAGAATTATTTTTATCCCGATAACCCTCAGAATTATCAGATATCACAGCTTTATTATCCGATATGCCGTGACGGTAAAATTGAAATCGAAACTGAAAACGGAAAGAAATTTGTCCGCATACATGAAATGCACATGGAAGAAGATGCAGGAAAACTCATTCACAATGCTTTCACGGGTGAAACCTATGTCGATTTCAACCGCTCGGGTGTACCGCTTGTTGAGATAGTTTCCGAACCCGATATGCGTTCAGCGGATGAAGTTCTGGCATATCTTGACAAACTTCGTCTGACGATACAGTATCTCGGAGCATCCGACTGCAAGCTGAACGAGGGTTCAATGCGTGTAGACGTGAATATGTCGCTCAGAGAGAAAGGCACGGAAAAATTCGGTACAAGAACCGAAACAAAGAATCTTAATTCATTCAAGGCTATAAAGAGATGTATCGAGAACGAGTTTGAAAGACAGGCGGATATACTTGATGCAGGGGATAAAGTCGTGCAGGAAACGAGAAGATGGGACGATGACAAGGGATATTCATATACCATGCGTTCAAAGGAAGATGCACAGGATTACAGATATTTCCCCGACCCCGATTTGGTTCCGTTGATAATAGATGATGAATGGCTTGAGAGAATAAAATCAAATCAGCCCGAACTTCGTGACGAGAAAAAAGAAAGATATGCCCGTGAATACGGCATACCCGAATATGATATAGGACTTATCACAGAATATAAGGAACTGGCTGATATATTCGAGGACGGAGTTAACGAGGGAGCAGACCCCAAGAAGGTTTCAAACTGGATAATAGGCGAGACCCTGAGATTGTCGAAGGATACCGACAAGGATATAACGGAGATATCGTTCAGCGGAAAACATCTTGCTTCACTTATAAAACTCCTTGATGAAAAGAAGATAAACAATACTATCGCAAAACAGGTATTTGAACATATATTCAATGAAGATGTTGACCCTGTTGAATATGCCGAGAAGAATAATCTTATCATCAAAACGGATAGCGGTGCACTGGCTGAAACCGTAAAGAAAGCCATTGAAGCAAATCCGAAAGCTGTTGCGGATATGAAAGCCGGCAAGAAAAAGGCTATGGGAGCAATAGTAGGCTTTGTCATGAAAGAGATGAAAGGCAAATGCGACCCTGCGGAAGTAAATAAACTTGTGATGGCTGAAATAGCAAAACTCTGATATATAACAAAAACCGAACTGTTCAAAGAGCAGTTCGGTAATTTTCTGTCTAATTTACGATATACAAGCCACGACCATCTTTGAATCTGCCCGTGACTATCAGAATAATATCTACTATCCAGCCGAGGAAACCCAATCCGTATGTAAACATATAAATAAGACCTGTGATATATCTTCCTGCATAAAGTCTGTGTATTCCGAAAAAGCCTAAAAAAATGGCAAGCAAAAGGGTTATGGTTTTGTTTTTATAGCTTACATTGCCGTCCATGGGATAATTATTTCCGGCAAATTGGTTGATAAAATCGCCTACGGGATTATTATTGTATCCCTGATTATAATTCTGATTATATCCTTGATTATTGTAATTCGGATTATTGTAGTTTGGGTTATAACCCGAATTATCGGCAGGATTTTGGATAATATTCTGTATAATGATAGGCTGATTCTGCTGACCGTTTGGCTGAGGGTACTGCACTTCACTCTTGCAATAGGGGCACAAACGGTATTCAATGCCGACTTCCGCACCACAATTTTTACACTGCATAAGATTACACCTTTCCAAAAAGATTTATTTTAAATAAATATATCATAACTTTTATAATAAATCAAGGAAAAAAGCCCCCTGATATAAAGAAAAAATCAGAGGACTTTGTTAAAAAATTGTTTGATTATAACAGATTATTCACCGAAATATCTCTTTAAAAGACCCTTGAAGCCTGCACCGTGACGAGCTTCATCTTTTGCCATTTCGTGAACGGTGTCATGGATTGCATCAAGATTCTGAGCCTTTGCAAGTTTAGCGAGTTCAAATTTGCCTGCACAGGCACCTGCTTCGGCATCGGCACGCATTTCAAGATTTTTCTTGGTGCTGTCTGTGAGGACTTCACCGAGAAGTTCCGCAAATTTGGCAGCGTGTTCAGCTTCTTCAAAAGCGTATTTTGTGAAAGCAGCTGAGATTTCGGGATAGCCTTCACGGTCAGCCTGTCTTGCCATGGCAAGGTACATACCTACTTCTGCACATTCACCGTTGAAGTTTGAAACGAGTTCTTTATATATCTCGGGGTCAACGCCCTTTGCAACGCCTACCTCGTGCATGGTAGCATAAGCTGTTTCAGCCTTTATCTCGTTGAATTTTTCTTTGGGGGCTTTACAGATAGGACAGACTTCGGGAGCCTCAGTGCCTTCATAAACATAGCCGCATACTGAACATACAAATTTTTTCATTTTATTTATCCTCCGATTCAGAAATTTTTTTGGAACAGTCACCGCACAAGCCATAAAAAGTAATGCTATGGTTTTGGATATGCACATCACATTCATTTTCAAGATGACTGACAGTGTTCTGGTCAATGAACATCCTTGACTTTGGGATGTCGATTATCTTGAAACAGCAGTTACAGACGAAATGGGAATGCTGCGAAGTATCCCAGTCGAAACGCTCATGTCCGTTGACAACACCGACAGATTTTACAAGACCTGATTCCTTAAACACAGATAAGTTTCTGTAAACTGTGCCGAGGCTGAGGTCGGGAATCTCAGTTTTGAGCTTTTCGTATATCCATTCGGCTGTCGGATGAGAGTCGGTAGATGAAAGTGTTCTGTAAATAGCCTCTCTTTTTGCACTGAAATTTCGTTTGAACTGCATGATGTTCACCTCCAAAACGATAACTGTTCTTAATTGTTAATATAATATATCATAAATTTTTATTTTTGTAAATAGATTTTTTAAATTTCGTTCAGTTAAAATTGAAGATAGTCACCCGAAACATATCCCTTTGAGCCGTTCCATAAAGTGAGATACCAGTTTCCGTCATTGCCGAGAATCTGTATTTTTGAGCCGTTGGGTATACGGGCGATGATACGGGAATTTTGCGAAGGTTCGGCACGAAGATTAAGATTTGAATTTTGTGTACTTACAGTAGCTGTCTGCATGGGAGTGGGGGATTGTTCGGCAATGCCGAGAAAATCGCTTATTGATATGGCTAAATTCTGAGCGATAGTGCCGATATTGTCACGAATCCATTCAGCGTCATCGGGATTATCGTGATATGCAAGTTCGATAAGAATTGCAGGTGCTTTTGTACGGTTGAGTTCACCCAGAGTTTTTGTTGGAACGGTTTTTACGTTTTCGGGATTGTAATATATTTCTTTAAGGTTATTGGCGAAAATATCAGCGGCTTTTTTTCCCTGAACACTGTCGGTATAATAATATACCTGACTGCCCGTGAATTTTCCCGAATTTTGGGGAGGAGCGGCATTTGAATGGAGTGCAAGGTGCAAATCAAAATTTCCGCTGTTTGAGAGCCTCACGGAGTTTGCGAATGTTTTTGAAGGGTCATTTCTTTCATACTCTATGCCGGATGCTTCAAGATAGGGGATAAGGGCATCCGTTATGATATTCATATAATATTCTTCGTTTCCGCCGTCGATATAAGGATTGTATTCCTGAGTAGACGGGCTTAAAAATACGCTTGGCAAGAAAAATTCCTCCTTGATAAAGTGTGGAGAGTGAAGCTGTGAATTTTGAGTTCACTCTCCGCTCTGTTTATAAATATTCCCGAAAAAGTCTTTTGATGACATATTATTTGGGCGTAAAAATCTGTGTATATAAAACAGGTCTTGCTGAGATGAAAGAAGATTTACTTTTTCCTCACAGTCAAAGGCGGCTTTGAATCCGAGTGACTTTACTGTTTCAACGGTCTGTTTGCTTCTCGCACCGAATGGAAATACAACGCTTTCGGGATATTTGCCTGTTTCCTCGAACATCCTTTTATTGAATTTCAGCAGGTCATCCGAAAGGAGTTTCCTGTATTCGTCAGGATTTTCATTTGTATTATTTTTAGCTCCGTTTCGTCCGCTGTCAATATGATGTAAATTATAAGTATGATTCTGTATTTCGACAAAACCCGAATCCGCCATTTCTTTGAGCTGTTTCCATGTGCATTGTGAATATACGGGATTTTGCTTATTTTCTTTGACGGCTTCATCGGCAGGATATCCTATTGGAGATATAACAGCCTTGCAGTTGTATTTTTTCAATAATGGATAGGCAAATGTATAATTATTGTAATATCCGTCATCAAATGTCAGTAAAACAGGCTTTTCGGGCAGTGGAGTATTTTTTTCAAAGTGGCTTATAAGGTCACTTGCAAAAATCGTCTGAAAGCCGTTTTCATTCAGATATTTCAGGTCTTCTTCAAAATACTTCGGGTCAATGAAATACTTGTTTTGCTTTGAAGTGTCGTCGATAAGACCATGATACATTATGACTGCAATTTTGACAGGCTGTATATTAAATGCAGCGGGTGAGTATTGCCTTAAAACAGATGTGAAACAGACAGCGGAAATAATTGTTATAACAGTTAAAAGCGTGATTATTTTACTGAGTCTGAAAGAAGTATACATATTGATATCACCTTAAAATATAAAAAAATCTATTGATATGATACAAAATTATATTGCTAAATCCGAAAAAATATATTATAATATTACCATAAATTTGAAATTAGAAAGATGTGTTCTTATATATGAATATGAGTAAAAAAAATAAAGTCGTTGATTTTTTTGTAGGAACGCCTGCTTATAATAATGATAAGGATTATGCGGCATTTGCATCATTTACTGCTCCGTTGAATATGTTTTTTCTGATATGTCTTGTACTCCATGCAATATATCTGCTTGTATTCTCGTATTTCAGGATAACGACAATGCAGGCGTTTGAGATAATAAGCGTTGTATTATATGCCGTTTTTGTCATCATGCTGAAATATTTCAAAGGCTCCTGGCTTTCGTGTATATTGTTTATGGTGTTTGAGCTTTTTCTTCATCAGATATGCAGTGTCAATCTTTTCGGACTGCAATCGGGATTTCAGTATCTTATGATACCGCTTATATTTATGACGGCACTTATAGGAAATAAAGGAAAATTAATGAAATATGTCCGTAACGTGATAATATTCGTGGCATCTGTCACGTTTATATGGCTTGTCGTATATTTTAATAACAAAAGTCCTTTGTACAGTCTGCCGTATGCGGTCAATGTCGGTCTGCTCATAATCAATGTAACGATAAGCTTTATAGTGACGGCTATTTATACGGCAAGGATATTTTCTTCGGTGGATAATAAAAGAAGCGAGCTTGACATAAGCGTTGATGAAAAAATAGCTGCCATTGAAAGAATGCAGAATCAGATAATAATAAGCTTTGCGAATATAATAGAAGCCCGTGACGGCAGTACGGGCAAGCACGTCAAAAGAACTACGGATTATGTTGAAGCACTTGTCAATGAACTGAAAAGGAACGGTGACTATGATGATATACTGACCGAAAGATATATGCACGATACAATGATATCCGCACCTTTGCATGACATAGGAAAAATAAAAGTACCCGATGCAATTCTTCAAAAACCCGGCAGGCTTACAAAAGAAGAATTTGAAACGATAAAGAATCATACAATAAACGGTAAGCTGATAATAGAGAAATCTATGGCGGATATTGAGGATGAGGAATTTCTCAAGGTGGCAAAATCAGTCGCACTGTATCATCATGAATGTTGGGACGGTTCGGGATATCCCTATGGAATTGAGGGAGATGCAATACCGCTGTGTGCAAGAATAATGACGATAGCCGACTATTTTGACGCACTTTCTGCCAAGAGAGTCTATAAGGCATCAATGCCTACCTCGGAGGTTTTTGAAAATATAAAAGAACAGCGTGGCAAAAAGTTTGACCCGATAGTAACGGATGCTTTTCTGCGTATAAGAGACCAGATAGATGAAATTGCAAAAGCAAATGCAGATTAAAGAAAATTTTTTATAAAAATATATGGATTTTTTTGCATAAATATGTTATGATAATTGCAAGTAAAGTAAATTATTTTTAAGTCCGTTCGATTCGGATATTATATTGATTTTATGTTAAGGGAGTTTTTAACTAATGGAAAAGAGAATGATATTCGTAACATCACCGCCCGCCTGCGGAAAAACCAAACTTTCAAAAAGGCTTGCAACAGAGATAAAACATATAGTGTATCTCGACAAGGATACCCTCATACCGCTTTCAAAACAGATATTTGCAGTTGCCAATGAGCCTTATAACAGAAGTTCGGAATTTTTCCAGAAACAGGTCCGTGACTACGAATATGATGTAATAATGGATCTTGCATTCGAGGCTTTGAAATATGAAAACCTTGTCATGGTAAATGCTCCTTTTACTCAGGAAATAAGGGACAATGAATACATAGCAAAACTTCGTGAAAAATTAAAGGATTACGATGCAAAACTTACAGTTATATGGATAGTTACAGACCCTGAAGTTTGTCATCAGCGTATGATAAAGAGAAATTCCGACCGAGATGTATGGAAGCTCGAAAATTGGGATGAATATATCTCAAAAGTTAATTTCAAGGTACCCGAAAATCTCCGTGACCCCGATGACGAGGGAAGCCTTTTGCTTCACTACAATTCAACTGACGAACTTACAGAAAGTTCTTTTAAAGAAATAATGGAATTCTTCGAGAAATATGACTGATTCGGCAGGAGGGGATTTTATGATACCCTGGTGGGGCTGGCTGGCAATGATAGTAGTTTTTGTCGGAACGGGTATAGCAAGAGTCAGAACTGCAAATCATGACTATACCTCCGGAAGCGGAATGTTCAAAAGAAGTGACGATAATCTTGAAAAAAACAAACATCTTGATGTATCGGACTATAACTATTACAACAAAGACGGAAAATGGAAATGACTTTCATCAGGGCAGAAAAAAATATTTTTTGCCCTGATTTTTTGCCGAAAAATCGCTTGACAAGTCGGGTTTTGATGTGGTATGATAAGAGAGCCGCATACTGTGGGCTTTTATTGAAGATGACTGAAAGGTCACGCCTACGGCAGCGAGCTTGAATTGACAGGTAGGTGCAAAAAAATGTACGCAATTATCGAAACAGGCGGTAAACAGTACAAGGTTGCCAACGGTGATGTTGTATATGTTGAAAAGCTTGAGGCTGAAAATGATGCAGTAGTTGAGTTCAAAGTTCTTGCAGTAGGTACCGATGACGGTATCAAAGTAGGTGCTGATGCCGAAAATGCAAAAGTAACAGGCAAGGTCATCAAAACTGCAAAGGGCAAGAAAATCACTGTATTTACTTACAAGCCCAAAAAGAGTGAGAAAAGAAAAATGGGTCACAGACAGTTCTATACAAAGGTAGAGATACAGTCTATCGAGGCATGATAAAGGCAGAATTGTTTGTTAAACAGAAAAAAATTGTCGGATTTCATCTGACAGGCCATTCGGGTATGGACGAGTACGGAAAAGATGTACTTTGTGCATTCGTTTCCTCGGCAGCCTATATGACAGCCAATACGATAACGGATGTTATATGTGCACAGGCTCAGGCAAGTGCCGCCGACGGTGATATGTATGTCCGTGTTTCCGACGGATATGCAGACAGATGCAGGGATATTCTTTACGGATTTGAACTTCATCTTCTGAATACGAAGGAACAGTATCCGAAATATCTTCAAGTTATTTATACGGAGGTGTAATATACAATGTTGAGAATAAATGTTCAGTTGTTCGCTCATAAAAAGGGCGGCGGTTCTACAAAGAACGGTCGTGATTCCGAGTCCAAACGTCTTGGTACAAAGCGTGCTGACGGTCAGTTTGTACTTGCAGGAAACATTCTTGTAAAACAGCGTGGTACTCATATCCATGCAGGCAATAATGTAGGTCGTGGCTCTGACGATTCACTTTTCGCTCTCATTGACGGCAAAGTTAAGTTTGAAAGAGTTGGTCGTGACCGCAAGCAGGTTTCTGTATATGCTGCTGAGTAATTTTGATTTTGAGGGCTTCGGCGTAAAGTCGGAGCCCTTTTTTGTTAATATGGAGTTTACGGCATGAAAGAAAAAATTTTGAAGATTACAAAGACAAAATATTTTATTTATATTTCTCTTTCTGTAATAATTTTTTTACAGCTTGCAAATATTACAAATATAATAGTCAACAAAAAAAATGCTTTTCATTCCGATGAAATTTTCAGTTACGGTCTTGCAAACAGCTTTTATGAACCGTATCTTGATACCGACAGCATAAGGGACAGAATCGGTGACGGTCATCAGGAAAATATCGGTCATTGGATATCAGGTGATGTCATAAGAAAATATGTCACGGTTCAGAAAGGTGAGCAGTTCAGATATGATTCCGTCTGGTACAATCAGTCAAAGGACAGACATCCGCCTTTGTATTATTCGGTCATACATACGATATCATCATTCTTCCCCGATACGTTTTCTTATATATTCGGCTTTGCGGTTAACTTTGTGTGCTTTGCCGTCACTCAGATATTTTTATACAAGCTGTCACGAAATATACTCAAATCAAAGTATCTTGCAATGACAGTGTGTATTTTCTGGGGATTTTCGACAGCCGCAATAGACCTGACTATATTTATAAGAATGTACTGTATGCTTGCAATGTGGACGGTGATATTTTTATATCTTCATTCAAAACTGCTCGTAAGTGACAATCCGTTTTTCAGACAGCTTGTCGTGATATTTATTGTGACCGTTTGCGGGGCACTGACTCAGTATCTGTTTTTGTTTATGGCGTTTGTAACTGCTGTATGTTTTTGCACAAGATATATATTCAAAAAGGACTTGAAAAGTTTTTTTGCATACGGTTTTTCGGTTTCGGGCGGTGTTATATCGGCTATGCTTATATATCCGTCATATCTGCCGAATATGCTGTCGGAAACTCACCATGACAAAACTAAATTTTGGGAACAGATGAATCTGTGTCTGAGATATCTTACAGACCCTTTATTGCCAATCTCAAAGTCGGATTTGATATTCTGGATACCTACATTCAGTTCGATAATAATAGCTTTGATATTATTTTCAATACCTGTATTGTATCTTTTTAGGGATAGAAAATTTGTCATAAAGCTCTTGGCAGAGCTGAAAAATATCCCTTCAGGACTGAAAACTTTTAAAGCTAAAGATGCCCTGATAAATATAGTCGGGAGAGTAAAAAATATAAATTTCATGTCATGGGTCATGCTTGCAATTATCTCGGTGATAATTGCGGTGACATCGTACAGCATAAAATTTTCGTCAATGTTATATATAAACAGATATTTATTTATAATTTATCCTGTAACGGCATTGTTCATATCCTGTCTGATATATTTTTTATTTTCATGGAGCAGATATAAAAACCATATAGCCTCATTTATACTCATGCTTGCAGTGATAGCAAGATTCAATTCATGGGGCTTGCAGTATACTTTTTCGGATGATACAAATGTGAACGATATAATAGCCTTGACAAATGATGCAGAGTGCATTTTTACTTCTGCCGAGTATACCGAGATGTGGATGATAAATTATCTTCCGGCAGTGATGTATGATTCGGATAATATTTTTGTCACATATATCGGCGGTCAGCATGAATGTAAAGAGCAGCTTGAAAGCATGGATACAGATAATCCGATATATTTGTTTATTGAGATACCCGATATTATTGAGATTGACGGGAATAAATTATATGCGGTTGACAGGTATGACAAAGAAAAGGATATTCTGGAAACGTATACTGTTTCGGAGAATGAATATAAAACGAAGTATGTGGATTTTTATAAGGAACTTTCAATAACAAGAGATTTTGAATATATCGGAAAATATTTTATATTCACCCGTGAATATAAAGTTTATAAATTGGCATAGAAAAGGAGATGTTTTTATAATGTTTGTTGATATAGCGAAGATATTTATAAAGGCAGGTGATGGCGGTGACGGTGCAGTAGCCTTTCACAGAGAAAAATATGTTGCCTCGGGCGGTCCTGACGGAGGTGACGGAGGTCGTGGAGGAAATATAGTATTTTTGGCTGATACGAATTTATCGACTTTGGCGGATTTCCGTTATAAGAGAAAATACACGGCTCAGAAAGGCGAAAACGGCAGAGGAGGCAGGTGCAACGGTAAAAAAGCTCCTGACCTTATCATAAAAGTACCGCTGGGAACTGTCGTAAAAGAAGCGGATACGGGAAGGATATTGGCAGATATATCCGACAGTGAGCCTGTAATTGTCGCAAAAGGCGGCAAAGGCGGCTGGGGAAATACCCATTTTGCAACGCCTACACGACAGACTCCACGTTTTGCAAAACCCGGAATGCCCGGTGAAAGCTTTGAAGTACAGCTTGAATTGAAACTGCTTGCGGATGTAGGTATAGTAGGATTCCCGAATGTCGGAAAATCGACTTTTATATCAGTCGTGAGCGAAGCAAAGCCTGTTATCGGAAACTATCACTTTACAACTATAACTCCTGTATTGGGAGTGGTGAGGATGGGTCCCGAAAGCTCCTTTGTAATGGCTGATATCCCCGGACTTATCGAGGGTGCAAATGAAGGACTCGGACTCGGACATCAATTTCTGCGTCATGTCGAAAGGTGCAGGCTTTTGGTTCATATAGTCGATGTATCGGGCAGTGAGGGACGTGACCCCAAACAGGACTTTGAAACCATCAACAGCGAACTTGAAAAATTCAATCCCGAACTTGCACAAAGACCTATGATAGTTGCAGGAAATAAATGTGACCTTACAGATGACGAAGCAGTTGAGGATTTCAGAAAATATATTGAGGCAAAGGGATATAAATTCTTCCCGATAATGGCGGCTATTGCGTATGACGTTGAACCATTGCTGAAAGAAATTCAGGAACAGCTCTCAAAATTACCGCCTGTTGTCAGATATGAACCCGAAACAGCCCCCGTTATACCCGAGGAGGAAATCGAAAAACAGGCTGTTAAGATAACTAAAAATGATGATGTTTACTTTGTCGAGGGAGAATGGCTTTTAAGGATACTCCGTGGTGTGAATTTTGATGATTCGGAATCATTGCAGTATTTTCAGAGAGTTCTTATAAGCTCGGGGGTCATTGATGCACTCAGAGAAGCAGGAATAAATGAAGGCGATACGGTAAGTATGTATGATGTAGAATTTGAATTTGTGGAGTAATGCTATGCGTTTGACGAATTATGACTGTGACCCCAAACAGCTCAGTCCGCTGACACTTGCTTTTATAGGTGACTGTGTTTACGACCTGTTTGTAAGGGAGGAAATTGTCTGTCAGGCAAACAGACCTGTCAAAGAACTGAATAAACTGAAAGTTGAGCGTGTGAGATGTGAGGCACAGGCGGAATTGTTTAAGAAAATAGAGCCTTTTCTGACAGAGGAGGAAGCGGATATATTCAGGCGTGGACGTAATGCCCACACCGCCCATGCCCACAAGCGTACACAGGAATATCACTATGCAACAGGCTTTGAGGCACTTTTAGGATATTTATATCTTTGTGATAAAACCGACAGAATAATAGAATTAATTTATAAATGAATTTTTTTTAAAAATTTGTTAATGATTTTTAGAAAAAAATAGTGTATTATATTGTGGTATAGAAAAAATTTATCGGAGCTGAAATTTTTATGTCAATAGGTCTTATACTTGAAGGCGGAGGTATGAGAGGGGCGTATACTGCCGGAGTACTTGATGTTTTGGCTGAAAATAATATATTTCTGCCGAATATATATGCAGTGTCAGCAGGTGCGTGCAATGCCCTTTCGTACATATCAAAGCAGAATAAAAGAAATTACGAGATATACACAAAATACGCTTCCGACAAGCGTTATATGAGCTTTTCATCACTTGTGAAAAAGGGGAATGTATTTGATTTTGACTTTATTTTCGGGGAACTTTCAAATGAATTGCTCCCGTTTGATTATGAGGAGTTTTTCAGGAGCAGTATGAATATAATTGCAGGAACTACCGACTGTATGACCGGCAAATCTGTCTTTTTTGATAAAAATGATATGCAGGACGATTTTACAGCCGTGAAAGCCTCATCATCACTTCCTTTGGTATCAAAGCCTGTGAAATTCAAAGGAATGTATCTTCTTGACGGCGGAGTTTCAGCTCCTATCCCGATAGAACGTGCAATAGAAGACGGCTCTCATAAAAATATAGTAGTTCTTACAAGGGAAAAAGAGTTTTATAAGACAAAGAGAGATATGCCGAAATTTGTCCTTGAAAGAAAATACAGGCATTATCCCGAATTGGTAAGAGCAATGCTCGAAAGACCCGAGGTATATAATAATGAAAAAAAGCTGTGCTATTCCGAACAGGAAAACGGTCATGCTTTTGTGATAGAGCCGTCAAAGCCTGTTACTATCGGCAGATACTGTACAAAGTCCGATAAATTGGAAGAACTTTATGATCTCGGTGTAGAGGATACTAAAAGTAAACTGTCCGATTTGAGAAGGTTTATGGCACTAAATAGTTTTTGACAAATATAAAGTAATATTGTATAATATACTTGATTTTTAGTAAAGAAAAGAGGAACTTTTATGAACAAACTTTTGGAACTCATAAGCAAAAACAATGACTTTACTACCGCACAGTTGGCGGCAATGCTCAATAAGTCCGAAGATGAAATAAAAACGGAAATCAAAGAGCTTGAGGACAAGGGAATAATCAAGGGCTATAAGGCTGTTATCGACTGGAATAAAGTTGAAGATGCGGATGTTACGGCTATAATCGAGCTTAAAGTGACTCCGAGACCCGAAACGGGCTTTGATGATACCGCAAAAATAGTGATGTCCTATGAAAATGTTGAAAGCGTATATCTTGCAGCATCATCACGCTATGACCTTATTGCGACAGTTAAAGGAAAGACTATTCAGGAAATTGCGGAATTTGTTTCAAAACGTCTTTCAACTCTTGAAAATGTTATCGGTACGGCAACAAGCTTTGTATTGACACAGTATAAGGGTGACGGTATCGTTTTTTACGGAACTGATGAGGAAGAACAAAGGAGTATGGTATTGTGATAGATTATTCAAAAATGCTTAATAATAAAGTCCTTCAGCTCAAGCCTTCGGGGATAAGAAAATTTTTTGATATTGCCAATGAGATGGACAATGTGATATCTCTGAGTATAGGCGAGCCTGACTTTACAACTCCATGGCACGTAAGACAGGAAGGTATCGAATCCCTGAGGAAAGGTCATACATGGTATTCACCGAACAGAGGATTTCTTGAACTCAGAAAGCAGATTTCAAATTATTATGCAAGACGTTTCAATGTCGAGTATGACCCCGAAGAAGAAATCGTTGTAACAGTAGGCGGTTCGGAAGCCATTGACCTTTGTATAAGAGCGTTGATACAGGAAGGTGACGAAGTTCTTATACCTCAGCCGTCATTTGTCTGTTATGAGCCTATGACAAAAATGGCAGACGGTACGCCCGTTGTTATAAATACAAAGGCTGAGAACGGTTTCAGACTGACCGCACAGGAGTTGGAAGAAAAGATAACTCCGAAGTCAAAGCTTTTGATACTGCCTTTCCCGAATAATCCGACAGGTGCTGTAATGCGTAGGGAACACCTTGAAGAAATCGCCAAAGTCGTTGAAAAGCATGACCTTATAGTTATGTCGGATGAGATATACGGTGAACTTACATACGGCAAGGAAAGACACGTTTCATTTGCGGATATAAAGGGCATGAAAGAAAGAACTGTTGTCGTAAGCGGATTTTCAAAAGCGTATGCGATGACGGGCTGGAGACTCGGATATGCACTCGGTCCCGAGCCTATAATTTCACAAATGCTCAAACTCCATCAGTATGCTATCATGTCAGCTCCGACAACTGCACAGAATGCGGCAATAGAGGCTCTCAAACACGGTGACAGTGACATAGAGAGAATGAGAGAAGAATATGATATGAGAAGAAGACTTATCGTTGATGAGTTTTGCAGAATGGGACTTACCTGCTTTGAACCCGAGGGAGCATTCTATGTATTCCCGAGCATACAGGTATCGGGCATGAGTTCGGAAGAATTCTGTGAAAAGCTCATCTATTTCCAGCGAGTTGCAATAGTACCCGGTCCGGCATTCGGTGAATGCGGTGAGGGCTTTGCAAGGGTTTCATATTCATATTCACTTAAACATATCAAAGAGGCTCTCGAAAGAATAGAGAGATTCCTCAACGAAAGGTAATTGCTATGCGAATAACAGTACAGGCTCCGGCAAAGATAAATCTTTTTCTTGATATAGTCGGCAAAAGAAGCGACGGCTATCATCTTGTAAATATGGTCATGCAGTCTGTATCGCTTTTTGATGAAATTACACTGACAGTGCATGACGGTGACGGGAATATCCGTATTTCCTGTACGGATGAAAATATCCCTTGTGATGAAACGAATACAGCATATAAAGCAGTTAAATATTTCTTTGAATATGCACAGATGCCTTTGAAGGACGTTTCCGTGAAGATAAAAAAGAAAATACCTTCACAGGCGGGAATGGCCGGCGGAAGCACTGATGCGGCTGCTGTACTTTTCGGTCTGAATGATATGCTCGGAACAGGATTTTCAAATGACGAGCTTGCCGAAACAGCCGAAAAAATCGGTGCAGATGTGCCTTTCTGTATTTACGGAGGTACAATGACGGCTAATGGTATAGGTACTATACTGACTCCGCTGCCGGCAATGCCTGAATGTTATATAGTCGCTGTCAAGCCCGATATACAGATATCTACAAAAGAGGCTTATAAAAAATCCGATGAAACAGGCTATGAACAGTGCAGAAGTATTGAGCCGATGATAAATGCAATATGCAGCGGCAGTATAAAAGCCATAGGAAAAGCACTGTATAATAAATTTGAAGAAGTAGTCGAAGTTCCCCAAGCGGAACAAATAAAAAGCCGTATGAAAGAATTTGGTGCGGATGGTGCATTGATGACGGGAAGCGGTTCTGTTGTATTCGGTATTTTCGAGGATAGGTCAGATGCAAATGACTGTGTTGATGAGCTTGAAAGACATTTTTCAAATGTATGGCTTTTGGAGCCGATTTCCGAAGGGCAAGCAATAAAATAAAAAACAGACGGTACACAAAGAATTTTTGTGTACCGTTTTTTGTTTAATTCTAAATTTATTTTTGAAAAAAGTCAATAGTATTAAAAAAATCACTGTTGTGATTTTTTATAACACAACAGTGATTTTATAAATTAAAGCTGAGCTTTTATAGCGTTGAGAAGTTCGTCATAGGTTTCAAAAGCGGGGAGTTCGGGATTGTCGGCTTTTATCTTGTCTGTACTCTTAAAGAGGAAGCCTGCCTTGCTTGCTTTTATCATTCCGAGGTCATTGTAGCTGTCACCGCTTGCGATAGTGTCATATCCGATTGATTGGAGAGCCTTTACGGTGGTGTACTTTGAATTTTCGATACGCATTCTGAAGCCTGTTATCTCACCGTTGTCGGCAACTTCAAGGGTATTGCAGAAGATAGTCGGATAGCCGAGTTTTTTCATAAGAGGCTTTGCAAACTGTGTGAAAGTATCGCTGATGATGATTACCTGAGTGAGTGAGCGAAGCTCGTCAAGGAATTCCTTTGCACCGGGCATGGGGTCTATCTTAGCGATAGTATCCTGAATTTCTTTCAGTCCAAGACCGTGTTCTTTGAGGATATCAAGACGGAATTTCATGAGTTTTGCATAATCGGGTTCATCACGGGTAGTTTTTTTAAGTTCGGGAATACCGCTTGCTTCTGCAAATGCTATCCATATTTCGGGAACAAGTACGCCTTCAAGGTCTAAACAAACTATTTCCATGTCAAAAAATCTCCTTTTTCTTTAAAGATAAATTACAAGAATTATTATAACACAGAAATTTTAAATTTGATAGATATTTTAAGAAAAAATATAAAATTTGGGGAAAATTTGCAATTTTTTATAATCAATTATGCAAAAATAAGTTAAGAGTGTCAGTATTTGGTCTGGATTTCATTTTTGAGATGTTTAATGATTTTTTTTTCAAGGCGGGAAATATATGACTGGGATATGCCGAGGATATCAGCGACCTGTTTTTGGGTGTGTGGCTGATTGCCGTTCAGACCGAAACGCAGTTCCATGATAGACAGTTCTCTTTTATTGAGTCTGTTGACTGCACGCATTAGTTGATTTTGTTCGGATTCCTGTTCGATACGGGCATTGACTAAATTTTCATCACTGCCGAGAATGTCGGAAATTAAAAGTTCGTTTCCGTCATAGTCAACATTGAGGGGTTCGTCTATGGAAATTTCATTTTTTTGCTGGGCGGTTTTTCTGAGATACATGAGAATTTCATTTTCTATACAGCGTGAAGCATAAGTGGCAAGTTTTATATTCCTTGACGGACAAAAAGTATTGACGGCTTTGATAAGTCCGATAGTGCCTATTGAAATCAGGTCTTCTACATTGACAGAGGGAGATTCAAATTTTTTGGCGATATATACGACCAAACGGAGATTATGGGTTATAAGGGGTTCTCTTGCGGATTCATCACCGCTTTCAATTCTCTGCATTATCTTGCTTTCCTCAGCGGATTTCAGCGGAGGAGGAAGTGTTTCGGGACCGTTTATGTAGTATATGCCGTTATTGTCATCCGTGAGGGCTTGTTTTAATTTCAGCCAGCCTGTTATAAAAAGATTACTCAAAAAAATTCAGCTCCGTTTCATAAAACTAATTCCAAAGGTACTAATACATCACTGTTGTCAGAGAGATATTTATTCTCGCAAAGACCTATATAAGCATGGATTTCCGTTTTTTTGTTATTTTCTATAAGATATAACCGTGACGGTCTGAAAGCAGGGATAAGACCGTTTCCGCCAACGGACTTGAACGGAACAAGTCTGAAACCGTCTTTTATTATATCTGTGTTATTGGAATATGTGTATTTTTGAGCATCAAAAAAATCTTTGAACAAATCGGCATTTGCAACGATGACACATTCTCCCGAAAAGGGTTCGTGAAGTGTATTTCCCGTATCGACAGAGCCGTTGAGGAAAAGTATCTTTCCGTTATGTGATATTTCTATATCACAGTTCAGATTATGGGAAAATTTTTTGCAGGATAATTTTAGAATTATCCTCATTAAGATGTAGCATAAAAGTGTAAGGAATATTAGCAGTACGGGAGATATATTGATATATACGATACTGTTTCGTATAATGAGATTCTTTGGAGAAAACAGAGATAATACAGCAGTCATTACACCGCAGTATGAAAAGCTTATCAGAAAAAGTGCGGAGAAAGTTTTCAGATATTCTTTGAATCTCATTGGAAGAAAAGCTGTTGCAGTAATGATAACGGCTTCAATTATACTGACTGTCCATGATAATAAAACGGGCATGGGCGGAAGGAGTATGGTAAAAGAACCGATACCTCCTATAAAAGCGGCTGAAAGAAGCCTTGAATTTTTTGTACGGAGATTTCTGAATTTTTTGACGGAAAGAAGTATAATATAATCTATTATGAAATTAACACAGAAAAGGACATCAATATATATCGTTTGTTTCAATGTATCATCTCCGAATATATTATCCCATAGATATAAAAAGAAAATTGTCTTTTTATAAAAGCATAAATAAAAATATTTTTTTGAAAAAAAGACGGCAGAATCAAAGAATCTGCCGTCTTTTTCGGAACATAACAAAAAAATATTGTTATGTAGCGTGTCTTGCGGAATTTTCACGGTCAAGACCGAAACTTATCGAAAGAGCTTCGTCAATTTTATACATATCATTACTGTTGAGAGTACCCATTTTTTCCTTGAGTCTTTTTTTATCAAGAGTCCTTATCTGTTCGAGCAAAACGACGGAATCCTTTGAAAGACCGCTGTTATCGGCATATAATCTGATATGGGTGGGGAGCTTGGCTTTTGAGTTCTGACTCGTGATAGCCGCAGCGATAACAGTCGGACTGAAACGGTTTCCTACATTGTTCTGGATAATGAGAACGGGTCTTACACCGCCCTGTTCAGAGCCTACAACGGGACTCAAATCAGCATAATAAATATCTCCTCGTCTGATATTCATAGTTTTCACGCTCCGAATTTTTGATTTGATGTGCTGATAATATTTTATCCAAAAGATAAAGGATATAATCATTGCTTATAAAAAATCAACACAGTAATATTATATTCCGGAAAGAACGAATTTGTTTATGTAATCATTTTATAAACAATGATATTAAAAATATATGAGCGGAGAATTAAATTCATGCGTGATTTTTAAAATTTTTTTCAAGAACTTCAAACCAATTTTCGGGGTCTTTATGAACGGTGATAAGCTGATGTGAGATAGGGTGAGTGAATCGTATCTCCGAACAGTGCAGACATTGTCTGTTGAAATATTTCAGACTTCCCCCGTACATATCGTCACCTGCCAGGGGGTGTCCTATGCTTGCCATGTGTACTCTTATCTGATGTGTACGCCCCGTTTCAAGCGAAAATTCAAGATAAGTATGATTATAAAGTGTTTTGATAGCCTTATAATGTGTAATTGCCGTGATACCGCCTGTGCCCGTTTCTCTCTGGATAGTATGACCTTCTTTGAGTCTTATCGGAGAATCAATAGTGCCGTTGCCTGAAATTTCACCCTCGCAAAGAGCCGTATACGTTTTTTGAATATGCTTGGTTAAAAATGTCATAGCAAAGCTGTTTTTGGCAGTCAGAACAAGACCCGAAGTATCTCTGTCTATCCTGTTTACTGCACGGAAAGAATAGTTTTCATTCTTTGAATTGGCATAGTAAATGGCAAAATTTGCAAGGGTATCAAGCTGATGTTCTCTGACGGGGTGTACGGGCATAAAAGGAGGTTTATTGAAAACAACTGTCTGGTCGTCTTCATAGACTATTTCAACAGGATTATTGACGGGGACTATTTCATTGTTATCCCGAGGTAAAGTCAGTTCAACAATATCACCACTGTGAAGGATATCTATGCTTCGGATATGCTGACCGTTTGAGGTGATTCCGTTTGGAGTCCTTTTGAGTTTTGTGAGAAGTCTTGCGGAAATATTGCAGTGTCTTTTCAGAAAATTCTGTACGGTGATTCCGTCAAGGCTTTTTTCGACAGTGAATTTCATGGTGATTTACTCCGAAAATACAAGAATATCATTCAAGTCCGTGATTTTAAAATCGCAAAGAGGGTGTGGGAGGGTAATTTTATTTTTAGGGTCATATATGCAAGTCATAAGACCTGCATTTTTACCGCCCTGCATATCGGAAGTAAGGCTGTCGCCTACAACGAGTATTTTTGAAGTGTCCTTTTCGGGAATGACCGAAAGCACCTTGTCAAAGTATTCTTTGTGAGGTTTGTTTACACCCATTTCATCTGATATGAAAATATCTTTTACAAGCGGAGTGACGGGAGATTCTGAGAATCGTCCACGCTGAACCCTTGAAAGACCGTTTGTGATGATATAAACATCAAATTTCTGTGTGATTTTTTGGAGAGCTTCAAAAGCACCGTCTATCAATACAGGTTGTTTTGAAAGTTCATTTATGTATGTATCGGCTAAAATCTCGGGATTACGGAAATCCTTGAAACAGAGTTCAACAAGCTGTCTGAAACGCTGTATTTTGAGTTCGGAACGGGTTATCTGATTGACTTCAAATTTTTTCCAGAGGGAATTATTTATCTGACTGAAAACAGTATGAGTTTCGTCTGTGAATATAAGTCCGTTTTTTGTGACGGTTTCTTTAAGTGCATTGTATTCGCATTTCGGAAAGTCAAAAATAGTATCATCGGCATCCATTAATAAAGTTGAAAACAGCATTATAGATATTCTCCTTTTTGCAAATAGTTTTTTATATAATTCATTTTATAATAAAGAAAAAATTATTTCAATATGCAAAAGAGGAATTTTTATATATTGCAGTGCAACCTATGTACGGATAAAGTGCAGAGTATGCATAACGTATTGCAATGTTTTTGTGATTATTTTATAATGAAATCACAGTTACGGGGGAGGTGAAAACGTGAAAATACAGCTTGCGGTAAGTGATGAAAACTATGAAGAAGTAAAAAATTTTCTGATATCAAAGGGAATTGAAATTGATGATGAATCGGAATTTGTTCTGACGCAGAGAGATAAGTATGTGGGACATATAACGGTCAGGACTGTAAAGACGGGTGAAAAAATGCACATATCCGTAAGCGATATTGTTCTGATAGAGAGTTACGGACATACAGTGGAAGTTGTGACAGCGGAGGATACTTATACAACGGGTGACAGGCTCTATCAGCTGATAAATATGCTTGACACGCAGAAATTTCTTCGTGTGAGCAATTCGGTGATAATTTCAAAGAAAATGGTGAAGCAGATACGACCGTCGGTATCAATGAAGTTTGTGCTGACGATGAGCAACGGCAGGAAAATTGATGTTACAAGAAGTTATTACAATAATTTTAAAGAGGCTTTCAATATTTAAAGGAGGATTTTATCATGGAGTACGGAATAATAGTATATACGGTGACAATAATTTTGGCAGTTCTTTTGGCAATAGCAGGGATATATTTTCTGATATATCAAAGACACATAAACAAGGCACTCAAAGACCCTGAGCGTGCAAAAAACAGCAGAATAAAACTCCCGTCTTTGGGAATCTCATATACAGGAATGTGGTTTGTAGTCTGGATAGTGTCGGTGGTAATAACACTTATGATGATAATGGACGTTCTTTCGGTCACAAGAATGACATCTATTTATGCGGAGAGCAATGCACAGATGCTTAACAATATCGAGGAACAGCTTTCCGAAAACAAAGAAAATATAAATAATATCCATAATGAAATGCTCAACGGAAGATATGTCAGCGAAAACAATACTGAATTTGCACTTGGCAATTTCGACCCCGAAACAAATACAATAGAGTTGAAAGCTACCGTAACAAATATAAACATGGCTGAGGGAGATGCTCTCAAATGGAGAATGAACGGTCAGACGGTAGATATGAAGCGGAATTTGGAGAAAAAGACATTCGAGGGCAGTGTAAAGATAGATATAATATATTTTGACGTTAACTGCACACTTGACAGTATGTTTATCAGTGAAGTTGACGGTATAAAGATGATAGACAGAATATTCAAGTACAATAGTTATTATACAGATGAATATTTCGGCATAGATGATTCAAACAATGTACCAAGCGAATATAATATGATGTATAAAGAAGCTGACGGAAATAAAGAAAAAACTTATTCCATACAGTTAAATGACGGCAAGCTGTCAATAGAAGGAACAGCAGAATGTGGTTTTGAAGAAGCATTGGAGGTAAAAGACCGCAAAGCAGTTTCGGCTAAAATCGTACTCGAAATAGACGGAAAGAAAATATCAGAACAGAAAATAGATATGACAAAAGACAACGGCAATTCATCAAGTATAGAAACCATTATAAGTATGACAGCAAATAATGTAAAAGAAAACAGCAAAATAGATTTTTATATTGAGGCAACGGACAATTACGGATATGTGTACAAGCAGTCTGTAGATACTATTGACGAACATCAGGGATTTGTAACAAATAAATTTGTTGTTCAAGACAAAAGCGGAAAAGTAATATATTCAGAGAAAGAAGAATAATATAAAAATGCCCCCCTGAGGTATCATGGCACTGTCGTGAAAAAAATATCGCAGGGGGCTTTTGTGTGATAAATTAAAAAAATTTTGGATAAATGTGTCTTATTTTAGAAATTATTAATTGACTTATCGGAATTTTTGCAATATAATTATAGAGTATAAAAATTCTATAAACTTTTTTGGAGGTAACAAAAATGAGCAGAGTTTACAACTTTTCAGCAGGTCCTTCTATGATGCCTGAGAAAGTTCTCAAGCAGGCAGCAGCAGAAATGATGGATTATCAGGGCAGCGGTCAGTCCGTAATGGAAATGTCACACCGTTCAAAAGTATTTGAGGGTATCATCACAGGTGCAGAGAGTCTTCTCCGTGAAGTTATGAATATTCCCGATAACTATAAAGTTCTTTTCCTTCAGGGTGGTGCTTCAACACAGTTTACAGCTATCCCGATGAACCTCGGTACAAAGAGCGGCAAGGCTGACTATGTTCTCACAGGTCAGTGGGCTACAAAAGCTCAGAAAGAGGCTGCAAGATATATTCAGGCTAATGTAGTAGCTTCATCAAAAGATAAGACATTCTCATATATTCCGAAACTCGACCCCGATACATTTACAAAAGATGCAGACTATTTCTATATCTGCATGAACAATACAATCTACGGAACAGTTTATCATGAGCTTCCTCAGACAGGTGATGTTCCGCTCGTAGCCGATGTTTCATCATGCTTCCTTTCAACACCCCTTGATGTATCAAAGTTCGGTGTTATCTATGCAGGTGCACAGAAGAACATGGCTCCCGCAGGTCTTGTAATAGCTATCATCCGTGAAGACCTTATCGGTCATGCTATGGATATATGCCCGACAATGCTCAACTTCAAAACACACGCTGACAACGGTTCTATGTTCAATACACCTCCGTGCTGGACTATCTATATAGCAAAACTCGTTCTTGAGTGGCTCAAGAATGATATCGGCGGTCTTGAAAACATGAAGAAGATAAACGAGAAAAAAGCAGCTATTCTCTACAACTTCCTTGACAACTCAAATATGTTCAAAGGTACAGTAGTTCCCGAAGACCGTTCACTGATGAACGTACCGTTCATTACAGGCAATGATGAACTTGATGCTAAATTCGTTAAAGAGGCAACTGCAAACGGTTTCGTTAACCTCAAGGGACACCGTACAGTTGGCGGCATGAGAGCTTCTATATACAATGCAATGCCTGTTGAGGGCGTTGAAAAGCTCGTTGCATTCATGGGCGAATTCGAGAAAGCTAATTCATAATCAATTAGCAATTAGCAGTTAGCAATTTGCAATTTTTTATTACCATTGGTTTATTGATAAAAATCTATTAATTAAAGCAGTTAGTGATTATAATGCAAATGGCAATGAATTGTTTTTAACATTCATTGCACATTGCAAATTGCTAATTGCACATTGAATAAAAGGGTGGTTACAATGTTTAATGTTCAGACACTCAATAAGATTTCTAAAATCGGTCTTTCAAGATTGGGTGACAATTACAATATAGCAGATGACGTGCAGAATCCTGATGCAGTATTGGTTCGTTCGGCAGCTATGCACGATATGGAATTGCCTGAGAGCCTTCTTGCAATTGCAAGAGCAGGTGCAGGTGTCAATAACATTCCGCTTGACAAGTGCAGCGAAAAGGGTATAGTTGTATTCAACACTCCCGGTGCAAATGCTAACGCTGTTAAAGAGCTTGTTCTTACAGGACTTCTCCTCAGTTCAAGAAAAGTAGTTGACGGTATCGCATGGGCAAAGACTCTCAAGGGCAACGGTGATGCTGTCGGCAAGATGGTAGAAAAAGGCAAGAGCCAGTTTGTAGGTCCCGAAATAATGGGCAAAACTCTCGGTGTAGTAGGTCTTGGTGCAATAGGCATACTCGTTGCAAATGCAGCAGCAGCTCTCGGAATGGATGTTATCGGTTATGACCCGTTCCTTTCAGTTGGCAATGCTTTGAAGATATCGCCTTGCGTTAAGTATGTAAATACACTTGATGAAGTTTTTGCAGCAAGTGATTATATAACAGTTCATGTACCGCTCACACCTGATACAAAGGGTGTCATCAATGCAGCTAATATCGCAAAGATGAAAGACGGTGTACGTATACTCAACTTCTCAAGAGCAGACCTCGCTGTATCGGCAGATGTTCTTGCAGCTCTTGCAGACAAGAAAGTATCAGCTTATGTAACAGACTTTGCAACAGATGATATACTCGGTGCAGACGGCGTTATAGCAATTCCTCATCTCGGTGCATCAACTCCCGAATCAGAGGACAACTGTGCAAGAATGGCAGCAGATGAAATAAAGGATTTCCTTGAGAACGGTAATATCAAAAATTCCGTTACAATGCCGGCTGTATCAATGGCAAAATCAGGTGCAGCAAGAGTTTGTGTCATTCACAAGTGTGCAGTTGATGCTGTTTGTGCAAAACTCTCCGAAACAGCTAAAGTAGTAGCTATGGCAAGCGGTTCCAAGAAAGATTATTTCTATTCAATCTTTGACGTAGCAGAAGATACCGATGCCGAAGCTGTAAAAGCAGTTGATGGAGTTATCCGTGTAAGAGTCATCAAATAATTAACGATTATTAATTGTAATTTTCAGGGCAGTCTGTTTTTTAAGAATACAGGCTGTCCTTTTTATATTTTTTAATGGAAAGGAGATTTTTTTATGATATATATAACAGGCGATACTCACGGGGATTTCACGAGATTTGAAGATTTTTGCCGTGAAAATAATACTTCAAAAGATGATATAATGATAATATTGGGAGATGTCGGACTGAATTTTTGGGAAGATTTGCGTGATGACAGAAAAAAGCAGTATGCAGAGAGATTTGAGATTACATTTTTCTGCATACACGGAAACCATGAGCAAAGACCATTTGATATACCAAGCTATAAAATGAAAGAGTTTCATGGCGGAATGGTATGGTATGAGGAAGAATATCCCGATATTCTCTTTGCAAAAGACGGTG
This sequence comes from uncultured Ruminococcus sp., assembly GCA_902785555.1. Taxonomy (GTDB): domain Bacteria; phylum Bacillota; class Clostridia; order Oscillospirales; family Acutalibacteraceae; genus UBA1213. The sequence continues at coordinate 5,506 of CACZZB010000013.1, read as the reverse complement.
AAATATATGACTTTGACGGCTATGAATGTATCGTGATAGGCGGTGCATACAGCGTTGATAAAAACATGAGATTGTTGTATGGCTATCCTTGGTTTGCAAATGAACAGCCCTCAAAGGAAATCAAAGAGTATGTTGAAACTCAGCTTACAAAAAGGGATTATAAAATAGACGTGGTATTGTCGCATACCTGTCCGCTGGACTATCAGCCGATAGAGGTATTTTTGTCGGGCATAGACCAGAGTAAAGTTGACAGTTCAACGGAAGAATGGCTGAATGAAATAGAGTATAAACTTGACTATAAGAAATGGTACTGCGGACATTATCATACTTCAAAAAGGCTGTACAATGTGCAGATGATGTTTGAGGAGATAGAGAAATTCAGCGTGGATTAACATAATATCTCCGACTGCATAATATAATACAGTGGAGATGATAAAATGAACAATAATTTCATGCCGAGAAGTGCATTTGCAGAGATAAAAGGCGACAGTGATGCACCGAAATTAAGGGGCAGGGTAAGTTTTCAGCAAAAAACAAACGGAGTATTGGTGACGGCAAATATACATGGATTGCCAAAGTATAATAAATCGGGATTTTTCGGATTTCACATTCACAGCGGCGGAAGCTGTAAGGGAGAAGATTTTCCCGAAACGAAGGGACATTTGAATCCCGATAAGAAACCGCACCCGATGCATGACGGAGATTTACCGCCATTGCTGTCAAATAATGGCTTTGCATATATGCAGGTATTGACAGACAGGTTTAACATCGGTGAAATTATCGGCAGAACGATAGTTATTCATGCAGAAAGTGATGATTTTGAGTCACAGCCGGGCGGAGATGCAGGTGAAAAAATCGGCTGCGGAGAAATCAGACCCTCAAGAAGATAATCATAAAGCGGTCATACATTTGAGAGTATGACCGTTTTTTCATAAAATAATTATATTGCTTGTCATATTATTACCACATTTTGATGGAGTTTCGGAAGAAAGGGCATATATATCATCACAGCGGTTCTCGATTTCATAAAGATATTGTGCAGTCGGTGAAAGTTTTTTGACATCAGAGTAACGCATTATTACAGGGATAGTTGCGGTGTCACGCATTATGCGGAGAATTTTTTTCCCGTTTTTGCTGAATCCGAGAATCTTTATATACTGAGGAAGAATATCACAGTCTTTTCGGGAGATATTCAGAAAAGCGTGAAGCAAAATCCGTCTTAATCTTGCAAGCGTATAGCGTTTTGTTTTGACTGTTTGTAATATTTCTTCAATGGAACAGGCATTTTTGACAGCGGAATATAGACGGTTTTCAAGCCCCTCGCTGATGTCGGGGAGATTTGCGAAATCTTCAATAGACATTGTGCGGAGTTTATAAAGGAAAGCTGTTTCAAGTTTGGAAAGCTGATGTATTTCGGGGATATTTTTCTGAGGGATATAATTGAAATAATCTGTGTTATTTTCATATATCATCTGACGGATAAGCGAAGCGGAAGCAAAATTTTGAGTTGTAATAGTGCTGTCATGTTCCGAGCCGATACGCTGAATGGTTTTCGGAGAGATTGGAGAGTTTAGTTTATTGAGAGCCTTTATGTATTCTATTCCAAGAATGTTGTTGGGAGATTTGAGGATATCAGCGGAAATTTCGGAAATTTCGGCAACGGCATTTTCACGGGCTTTTGCGAAGGTCTGACCGAGTGAGAGATGATATTTTATTTTGTCGGAGAGTTCGGGAGATTGGAGAATATCGGCAGTTTCTTTGAGGGAATCAATATCACCACATTCACTCCCGAAATAAATATCGTCAGTACAGCCGACTGAATTTAAAGTATATACTCCTCCGAAAGCGAATTTTTCGGCAGTAGCACACGCATAAGTCACGGGTAATTCAATAACTAAGTCAATGCCGTTTTCGAGTGCTGTTCTTGTACGGGAATATTTGTCGAATACAGCGAAATCTCCTCGCTGAGTGAAATTTCCGCTCATGCAGGCTATAATAATATCAGAGCCGTTTTCACGCATCTTTTCAATCATATATTTGTGTCCGTTGTGAAAAGGATTGTATTCACATATCAATGAAGAAATTTTCATAATTTCCAAAACTCCCTATTAAAATTACCAAAAAAATGTTGAATTTATTTTATATTTGTAGTATCATTATATCATTGAAATAAATTTTTGCAATAATCGGGAGGATTTAAAAAATGAAAATACTTGTAATCAATGCAGGCAGTTCATCAATGAAGTATCAGCTTATTGATATGGAAGATGAAAGCGTAATCGCAAAGGGCAACTGTGAAAGAATCGGTGCAGGCGGTCATTTCAAGCATACGACAGGTGACGGCAGAGTTTATGAAACAGACGTTGTAATGAACAATCACACAGAAGCATTCGTGCAGATAAAAAATGCTCTTTTGAGTGATGAATACGGTGTTATCAAGAATCTTGACGAAGTATCGGCTATCGGTCACAGAATAGTGCAGGGCGGTGCTTTGTTCAGTGAATCGGTAATTGTAAATGAGGATGTTATAAAAGGTATTGAGAGCCTTATTCCTCTTGCACCTCTCCATAATGCCGCTCATGTTCAGGGTATCAGGGCTTGCTTGGATGTATTCGGCACGGAAGTTCCCGAGGTTGTTGTATTTGATACAGCTTTCCATTCAACAATGCCTCCGAAAGCATTTACATATCCCGTACCGTATGAGTATTACGAGAAATACGCAGTAAGAAGATACGGCTTCCACGGAACATCACACAGATATGTTTCACAGCGTTGTGCAGAACTCATGGGAAAAGATATCAAAGATGTAAAGATGATAACCTGTCACTTGGGTAACGGTTCATCTATTACAGCCATAAAAGGCGGTAAAGTTATAGATACAAGTATGGGACTTACACCCCTTGACGGTATAATGATGGGTACAAGAACAGGTTCGCTCGACCCGTCAGTCGTAACTTTCATAGCTGAAAAAGAAGGCTTTACACCGTCTGAGATGGATACACTTCTCAATAAGAAATCAGGTTTCCTCGGAATATCAGGAGTATCATCAGATGACCGTGATGTAACAGCGGCTGCCGAGAGCGGAAACGAAAGAGCAAAGCTTGCTATTGATATACTGGAATATCAGATACTTAAATATATCGGAAGCTATACCGCAGCACTTGGCGGAGTAGATGCGATAGTATTTACTGCAGGTATCGGTGAAAATCAGTGCTCACACCGTATAAATGTATGTGACCAGCTTGCATATATGGGTGTAAAAGTGGACGCTGAACTTAATGCAAAAGCAACCCGTGGAGTTGAAGGCAAGATTTCAACACCCGATTCAACAGTTGATGTATTCGTTATCCCCACAAACGAAGAACTTGTAATTGCAAGAGATACAATGGCATTGGTACAGAAATAATATCTTGATAAAAATTAATCAGGAGTGGAAAATAATTTTTCACCCCTGATTTTTTTATTTTATGCAAAAATCTGCTGCATACCTTCAAGGATATTTTCAACTGTATTGATGGCTTTGTTTGCTTTACGTTTGTTTTTGCGGCTGTCGTTCATCATCACCGAGCTTACAAAACCAAACATCATGCCTGCAACAAGACCTGCTCCGACACCTTTTACAGTATTCATGGTATTCTTACCCATAAAAAATCACTTCCTTTCTGAAAAATATTATTTGCATTGGTCGGTCAAATTATCGGAGTAATACTGAAAGGAAAAATTTTTGACATTACTATGGTTAGAATTAACAATAATTTAAACAAAAAATCCGCTGATTTGGATAAACAACCGTTTTTTGTGTATAAGCCATATAAAAGTTAATATTTTATTTGACAAACTGCATAAAAGGGTTTATAATTTAATCACGGTGCAAGTGAAGAGCTTGTGAGCCGAATGTTTTTACAAGAATTACTTAATTTTATCAGAAAGAGGGATTTTATCATGGCTGCAAAGAAAAAGGCTGCTGTAACAGAAGAAGTTGTTGCTGAAGCAACAGAAGTAAAAGAGGAAGTAAAAGCCGCTGCAAAGAAACCGGCTGCAAAGAAACCTGCAAAGGCAAAAGAACCGAAAATCAATGTAATTGTAGAATATCTTGACAAAAATACTGCTGTGAATGACCTTGTTGAGGCAGCAAAAGAAGCTTATAAGGCTAACGGAAATACAGATGCCATCGAAACAATAGATGTATATTTCCAGCCTGAAAAGAACGTTGCATACTATGTAATAAACGGCAAGGCTCAGGAAAATCCTGTTGAAGTTTGATTTTTACTTAAAAAATTCAGAGTACCTGTTTTTGATGACAGGTACTCTTTTTTTGTGCGTTGAATTGATAATAGATATGTGCTAATTTTATTTAATTTTTTTGGAGTTTTTTATTGATTATAAGTGTGAAATGTGATAAAATCAATATAAATAAAAAGTAAAGGTGTGCAATATTGTATATTTTTTACTATGAAAAATTTATATAAAAAAACAGGAGGTTTTATATCACATGATCAAACACATAGTCTTTTGGAAAGTCAGGGACAATGATGAAAAACAGAAAAATATTGACACGATGATCGAAATGCTCAAAGCACTTGTCGGTAAAATTGAAGGTCTGGTCAGTATTGAAGCAGGGTATAATTTCAATGAAACATCAGATTATGACGTAGTTCTTTACGCTGTATTCAAGAATCCCGTAGCATTGAAATATTATCAGACACATCCCGAACACGTTAAATGTAAGGAATTTATCTCTCAGGTGACTACATCTCGTGTAGCAGCGGATTATTTCTTTGAAAGCGAAACGGCAAATTCAAAGCCGCTGAGTGAAGTAGCGGATGTTCCCGAAATAGCTGTTGAAACACCGAAAGCAAGTGTTCCGGAAATAACTGTTGAAGCACCGAAAGCAAATGTTCCCGAAATATCGGTTGAAACTCCACAGCCGACAACAGATAATTCTTTTGGTGTGGAAATAAATACAGGCGATACTTTGAAAACAGACCTGCCGAAAATTCAGACTGTTGAAGAAAAAATGCCTGTTCAGAATGACTTTGTACAGCAGTTTGAAGATGTACAGCCGTCAGTTCAGGGCTATAATCCTCAGATAAAAACAGAGGATAAATTTGCAACTCCAAATGCTCAGCCTGATTATCAGTCTCCCGACCTTTCATACATAAAAGCACAGGGCACTGAAACAGCTAAACAGAAGAAATTTGAAAATAATCTTAATGACCAGACTGACAAGAATTATGCCGAACCTCTTGAGCCTCTTGATTTCAGCAATGTTCCTCCGCCGGAGCCTATGAGATTCGGACCGGATTCACCGTCATATAATTTCGGATATTCTTCTCAACAAAGCAAGCCTAAAAATGTAAAATTGAATGATACACCTGTTTCAACACCTGTATCACAGCCGACAGCACCTGCAAGACAGCCTGCACAGCCGAGAACTGCAACGAGAACCAACAGAGCGGCAGCGACTCCAGACCATGCACAGGTAAATCCTGTATCAACTGAGTAT